>CALJAQ010000194.1 GCA_938029515.1 uncultured Nitrososphaerales archaeon | reverse complement strand
GATGCGCCACACCACACTCATAGCCTTCCACACTCATAGCCTTCTTCAGGAGGAGCTCTACCCCATCCTTCCTGAACCTTTCATAGGCCCTCCAGTTCCACTCATACCCCTCCACCCCATCCTCAACCAATAATCCACCCTACCTCTATGATGGCAGATTACAGCCATCGAACTGATAGGGCAAGAAGCGTATTCCGTGTTTTTTATAACACCGATATATTTATATATTACAGCGTTATACTCCAATGCTGTGATGGGAATGCCTAAATTAGACATAATATCTGAAATAAAGTCAGATCATGCAAAGGTTCGAGACATCCTGCTTGAACTGATCGACACCGTCAGCAAACGTGACGCTATAAGAGCTTTAGAGATACTCCTCAGTTTAGATAAACTGACTGGTCCTCACTTTAGATGGGAGGAGGAGAGCTTCTACCCTGCTCACGTAAAGCTCTTCGGGCGGCAATATCTAGAATATCTGCTTGGAGTCCACGATCGAATCGTCAAAAGAGGTAAAGAGCTTGCAACGATCTTAGCTAAAGGTGAAATCACAGAAGAAGAATCAGAGACGCTACCAGAAGTAATTAGAAACGATGTCTTACCACACCCTATAGAATGTGATGGCATCACGCTTCTTACCAGCAGACTCTCAAAAGACGATTTAGAGAGGATGGCAGAAGATCTCGAGAGATGCCGGAAAGAGGGCATACCCCTTCTAGAGTGGGCTGAAACAATCAAAGATAAAGTTAGGGTTGAAAAAGGGTTCAAAGCAAAAGCGCTATCGTAAGAAGCGTGATCAACACCCTAAGTTGGTGTGAGGGTTGGATAAGAGATTCATCTTTCTTTCACAAGAGTGGTTAAGAGAAGTAACTAAAGCTGTGCAAGCAGCTAGAGTTAGGGACGAAGAATTTAAGCGGCTAACCTCCAACTATACTTTAAATCTGCTCTACAAAGTGTCAGAACTTCCAAACGAGATAAGCCGACTCTACTCAAACAAAGATCAGCTGACCTTCTTTATCAAACTGGAGAAGGGGGTTGTGAGGAAACTTCATATTGAAGCTGAAGCACCTAATGAGAGCGTAGACTTCACCGTATTGAGTAGCTACAGTATAGCTAAGCAGATATTCACAGGCGAACTTAACTTAGCCACCGCCTTCTTTAACCGCCAATTTAAGGTTGAGCCTCAGAGCAAGATCTATAGGAGCCCAAGGTTTGCGGCAAGAGCCATTGTAGTAGCTAACAGAATATTTAAGATCGCACGGGAGGTGCCTACAGACTTTATTTCTGATGAGACCAGCGGAGAACTTATTCATAAAAGCTTAGTTAGGGCTTGAACGAAAGGGTAGCTCTAATAATAAATACCGGCTCCTTTGAACGGGTAAGCTACGCGCTTACAGTAGCATGCATGTATGCTGCATTAGGTAAGGAAGTTGCAGTTCTATTTACATATGGCGCACTTTTTAGATTGATAAAGAGTAGGGCAGACGAAGTAGGTGAAGAGACAGATTCTTCTATAAGGCAAAGGTTGAAGGAGGGGTTGCAGAAAGGTAGTATACGAAGCGTTTCAGAGGCGTTAAACGAGTTAAAGAGGTTTGGTGGCAAAATATATGCTTGCGTAGCCGCCATGTCCTTTTACGATGTGGTGAAAGACGATCTTATAGATGAAGTTGATGGTATTATAGGTATTGCTGCTTTCTTGGAAGAGGTTAAGGGTGCTCAAATTCTCTACGTTTAGAAAAGCGAGCTGTAAGACCACGACTTAGTACCTTATATTCGCTGGTGTTGACGTTTTTTTAGTAAAGTTTATAAAGAGGTCCTCAGCTTTCTACATTTGGATAAAAAGTTTCTGGTGTTAAAAAGATGGCTGAAAACAAAGAGTATGCAAATCTATATAGGTTACGGCAGTCTGTAGAGAGGTGCCCTAGATGTGGAAAAGGGCCGATGGTGATGGATACTGCTGGGGGCGAACTATTTTGCAGCAACTGCGGCTACGTGGTCAAAGAGAAGATAGAGGAGCTGGGGCCAGAGTGGAGGGCCTTCTCGAAGGAGGAGAAGGAGAATCGCAGTAGAGCTGGCGTGCCATCTTCACTCGCTATGCACGATATGGGGCTGGCCACGATGATAGGTGTAGAGGATAGAGATGCATCTGGCAAAGCCCTACCGGCGTTTATGAAGGCTACGATTGAAAGGCTCAGAACTTGGGATGGTAGAAGCCAGGTGCACGAGCCTATAGACCGCAACCTTAGGCAAGCCTTTAGCGAACTTGACAGACTAGCAGACAAGCTTAATGTAAGTGATGCTGTAATAGAGAAAGCTGCGTACATCTACAGAAAAGCGTTAGAGAAAGGGTTGGTTAGAGGAAGATCTATTTCAGCGCTAATAGCAGCAGCCTTATACGCAGCTTGTAGAGACACCGAGACGCCGAGAACGCTCAAAGATGTTGCGCAAGTAAGTAACGTGAAGAAGAAAGATATAGCTAGATGCTATAGGCTTCTGATACGTGAAATGGATCTTAAGATGCCAGTTGTAGACCCTACAAAGTGTGTTTCAAGAATAGCAAGTAAGGCTGGGTTATCCGAGAAGACGAAGAGGAAAGCTCTTGAGATACTTCGAAAAGCCGCGGAGACTAGAACATCAGCCGGCAAAGACCCGATGGGGTTAGCGGCAGCAGCCCTATATGTAGCTTGTGTGCTAGAAGGCGAAAATAAGACTCAAAAGGATGTAGCTGAAGCTGCTGGGGTAACAGAGGTTACCATAAGAAACAGATACAAAGGTCTTAAAGCGGCGCTTAACCTCTAACAGCCTTCTTTAACCCCTCTAAGAATTCTTGCCTTCTATGCAGGAGTGCGAAGAGATCTTCCACAAC
>CALJAQ010000193.1 GCA_938029515.1 uncultured Nitrososphaerales archaeon | reverse complement strand
ACGCCATCAGACTGGAGGGTTGATGAAATGATACAAGATATGAGAAGCGGTGTATATGCTGAAGGGGTTGTGAGGGCTGACGTAGACCTTTCAGACGGCACATTTGAGCTCATACCTGAAACCGCATATATTGTTGAAGATAAGGAGCTGAAGAAGCCTTTAAGGTGGCTGAGGTTAAAAGGGGATGTAGCGGCGATCCTAAAGCGCATCGACGCTGTTGGCAGAGTAGTGAACCTTAGACCAAACTTTGAGAAGGGGGTTAGAATATCTGAAGGCGGACCCTTTATAAGGATAAATGGGTTACAATGTGGCCACTAACCTCTTTATGGCCAATTGCTTCAAGTATAGGATGCTGAAGCCTTCAATTGGGTCATGTTAACTTGATAAGCTATTAAACCTTAAGACGGCTCTGATCCTTATAAGCCTTAAAAATTCTTGTTCCCTGAGACGGTTTATCAAGATAATTGGGTTTAAGCTCAGAAAAATGGAGTAAATTCTATCTCAAATGCGCCTCACCGATTTTGTCATTTTTCGTTCACCTTATCTTGACAGGCCCTGTGTTGAATTTTCCTTAAAGTTATACAGGTGTTTCTGAAGCTCTGCTTACCGTCAACACAGATAGAAGATTTGAACCAGAAGAGAGGCGCCGCCGGTCGGACTTGAACCGACGACCAACTGGTTAACAGCCAGCTGCTCTACCACGCTGAGCTACGGCGGCGTTTTCCCACTTTACCCACTTTTATAGAGAAGATAAACTTTAATGTTTACGCTATGATGCTAAGGTTACTTCTATCCTCTCCTTACCTGCCCCTGGCTTCTTCCCTCTGTTCACTTTTACAGCACCTATTTCGCCTGTATTCTTTGGGTGTGTGCCTCCACACAACATAGCTGGATAGAGCTCCACCTTCCAGTATCTTTTCTCACCCTCGCTCCATGTGTATATATTCAAGTTGGCTGCTATCAGATCATTCACCTTCTTCTCAACCAGTTGGAGCTTCTGGAGATCCAGTTTTTCTTTGAATAAGTAGTCTTCCCTTGACTTGAGGCTGTCTGTTAGGCCTGGGCTTGCTGGTTTGCATTCTTCGCCGAATTCTTCTTGCATAGCATAGTAGAGTAGGTGAGCGGATGAATGTAGCTTCATTATTCTGTATCTTCTATCCCAGTCCAGTCTACACTCTACTACACTACCTATCTGGAAGTTGGGTTCAGATTCAAGGGTGTGTATTATCAAGTCGCCCTCTCTTCTAACATTTACCACCCTTATCTCTGAGATTGTGCCTGTGTCGTAGATCTGTCCTCCGCCTTGAGGGTAGAAGTAGGTGCCATCTAACACAACGTCTTTACCGCTTACGGATTCGACTCTGGCTTTGAATTGGTTGATGTATGGGTCTATCCAATATAAGCGTGCTGTCCCCATGCTGCATAACTTAGGTTAGGGGTTAAAGTTAGGCTTTACTGATGTGATGATCTGTAGTACATCTATTAGGTCTGCTATTAAATAGTCAGGTTCAGCGCTTAAGATTTCGCTTCTACATCCGAAGCCCTTTGTGTACGCTATAGTTACGCACCCAACCGCTTTACCCGCTAAGATGTCTTCAGCTGTATCTCCTACTATTGATGATGTTGAAGCCTTAACTTCCAAGTCTCTTAGGCATATTTTGAGCTGCTCTAACTTGGTCTCCGCTTCTCTGTAAGTTACTACCCTATCCACCATAGAGGATATGGAGAATATCTGAAGTATTTCAGGCACAGCCTGCCATAGGGTTATCCTCCGCGTTATTAAACCAACTTTTACCCCACTCATCTTTAACGCTCTCAGTAGTGGTTTGGCGTGTTTAACAAGTCTGGCTTGCTTATGCCCATCCAGATCATATGCTTCAGTAAATGCTTTAAGGAAACTCTCCACAACCCTACTTCTATTCACTACGTCTTCAGGTATTATGCGCCGCAGATAGACATCTGGGTGCTGCCTAGCTAAGCGCTTAACCTCCATTTTACCTGGTGGTATAAAACCAACTGCTTTGCAAGCGTATATCAAGGCCTGCTCGAAGACTTTGCTTTCATCTACAAGTGTGCCGTCGAAGTCGAAGATTACTGCAGCGATCCTGGTCATCTCGCATAACCTTAGTATCCTATAGCCAAACCGTCGCCACGGGGGTCAGCTCCCCCATAAAGCACCTTACCACCCTCGCTAATCAGAACTCCTTGAGCATGCCCCATCGTAGATGAAAGCGGCTCTACTATACTAACCCTATGCCCTAGCGCCTTAAGCCCCTCAACCACGCTGCCCAGAAAACTCCCCTCTAAGAGTAGAATCTTATGCTTCTCATATATGGTGCCTGGAAGAAGCCATCTCGGCGTGTAGATTGCTTCTTGAATGTTCAACCCATAGTCTATGATTGATGATAGTATCTGCAGGTGTGTCTGTGGTTGCCCATCTCCACCCATAGAGCCTAAAACGATGTAAGGCTCGTCTTCGCTAAATGTGATAGAGGCGCATAATGTGTGGAAGGGTCTCTTACCAGGTTCAAGCCTATTATGGTGCTTAGAGTCTAAGGTGAAGTATGAGCCTCGGTTATGTAGTGTGACGCCGCTTCTCCCGACTACTATACGTGAGCCGAAGGGGTGGTATAGGCTTTGGACACAGGAGACGCAGTTCCTATCCTTATCTACAACAGCAAAATATGTGGTATCTCCCTCTTCCTTAATCGAAGCGTTATCTGCGTAGGGTAAAGCGCGGCTGAGGGATATTCTGCTCCTCAGCTCAGAGGCGTAGCTCTTTGAAAGCAGACGCTCAACAGGTATTTTGATATAACTTGGGTCTGCGACGTATCTGGCTCTGTCTTCGTATGCAAGCCTTATCGCTTCAACCATTATATGTATGGTGTCGGCAGAAAGATGGTTTCTCTCCTTGAGGTTGAAGTTCTCTAACACGTTCAAAGCGATTAGGGTTGATATGGCTTGAGTGTTGGGTTGGGTCTCATACACCCTAAATCCTCGGTATTCTGTTGAGATAGGTTCACCCCAGTCTGATGTATGCGCCTTAAAATCCTCCTCAGCTAGCAGAATATCAGGTTCACTTTTAGAGATCTCTTCAGCCAACATAGCGTAGAAGGCTTCAGCACCGCCTTCAGCCACAACCCTGAGGCTTCTACCTAGATCTTCCTGCTTCAAAACCTCACCTTCCTTAGGAACTCTTCCAAAAGGCATATACACCCTAACCCAGCTATCAGGAGGGTTTGTCTGAGAGACCTGCTCTATAGCGTCAGCTAGACCTCTGCTCACAGGAAAACCCTTTAAAGCGTATTCCACAGCGAAGCGTAGAAGCTCACCTAAACTCTTTGACCCATACCCTCTATTCAGAGCCTCCCAGCCGCTAACACACCCAGGCACAGTCACACAAGCCAGCTGCCCGTATGAAGGAATCTTCTTTAAACCGTATTCAAGATAGTATTCTATACTCGCTCTCTTAGCCGCCCTACCGCTTCCGTTAAGGAAGCGCACAAACCCCTCTTTAGCGGAGTAGATGAGGTAGAATATGTCTCCACCAACTCCACACATATGAGGCTGAGTGACATTAAGCACAGCGTTGACCGCTATAGCTGCGTCGAATGCGTTACCGCCTTCTTGCATCACTCGCACACCAGCCAGTGAGGCTAGGGGGTGAGCTGATGTGACGAGCCCTTCGGAGGCCAGTAGCGGTTGAGTGGGGTGCATTTACTATATGGTGTAAGGCTGGGGAAATAAGTTTGTTGGCTTATGTGGTTTACGCTGAGTGTCTTCACTAAGCTTCTACGTGGTTTATATGTAGAGTGGTGGCGAATAACTCTGCATAACCCTTATTAGCCTACTTTCTATGGTTAGTTTCTGTAAGAAAGGGGTTGTTTGCGTCTATGCTTCAGATACTTGGGGATGCTTTTACGCAGATTCCTTACTCAACTCTAGTCGTGATCGGGATGGCTTTAGGGGTGAATGTACTCTATGCGGTTGGGCGGAGACTGCTCACCAACGTTGAGCAGATGAAGCGCTTGCAAGCTGAGCTCAGAGAATACCAGAAGGAGTTGAGGGAGGCGATTATGAGTAGGAATAAGGCGAAGGAGGAGAAGCTAAAAAAGAAGAAGCCGCAGATGGATAAGCTGCAGGCTAAGGTTGCTGCTGATAACCTTAAAGTAACTTTCCTATTCTTCATCCCACTTATGCTTCTATGGTGGCTTGTAAACAGCATAGTAGGCCCTGGAACAGTGGCGGTGTCGCCCATCCCCATCCCCATCCCACTAGGGGCCAACGGAGGTCCAATAGGCCCTGAGCTTAACCTATTCTGGTGGTATATGATTTCATCATTTGCGTTCAGCGGTTTGATAACAAAACTCCTAGGTGTAAGCTTAACTGATTAGGTGCAGCCTATGCGTAAAGTGAGCTTTATAATTTCAGGTCCTCCAGCGGTTGGAAAGACTACGGTAGCTGATGCTTTGGCCAAGCGGTTTGGGTTAAGAGTCTGCGCAGGTGGAGATGCTCTAAAAAAGTTGGCAGCAGATAGAGGATATACTCCAACAGGTAGAGATTGGTGGGATACCACTCAAGGTATGCGTTTCCTGGCTGAAAGGGCTGTGAACCCAGAGTATGATAAAGAGGTGGATAAGATGCTCATAGAAGAGTTGAAGCGAGGTGGAGTGGTGGTAACGAGCTACACCCTACCTTGGATCACAGATATAGGCATAAAGATCTGGCTTCAAGGAAGCGTTGAAAGCAGGGCTAGGCGTATGGTTGAGCGTGACAAGATAAGCTACGAAGACGCTCTAAATATTGTTAAGAAGCGTGACGAGGAGAATCGAAGCCTCTACCTGAAGATATACGGGATAAGGTTTGGGGTAGATCTATCGGTCTTCGACCTAATAGTGAACACAGATATTCTTAGTAGAGGTGCAGTAGTTGAAGTCGTTGAAACCTTTGTTAAGCAGTTCGTGTGAAGAGCGTTGGAGAAGCAGAGCGCATCTCTTATAGAGCTTGCGCAGGAAGACTCTGACCCATCCTACGGCTACCCGTTTGACAAAAGACCTATTGACGTTCTGCTTCAATACGGCATAATCCCATTAGATAAGCCAGAAGGGCCGACTAGCCACGAAGTTGTCTCATATGTCAGGAGGATCTTGAATGTAAAGAAGGCTGGGCATAGCGGCACACTTGATCCTCCAGCGACAGGCCTTCTACCAGTAGGTATAGGTGAGGCTACAAAGGCTCTGTCAACACTACTACTTGGATCTAAAGAGTACGTCGCTGTAGCAAGGCTTCACGACCCAGTAGGTGAAGAGAAGCTTAGAATGGTTCTTCAAGAATTCGTAGGCGACATCTATCAGAGGCCCCCTCAAAGATCATCGGTGAAAAGAATTACGAGGATCAGGAGGATATACAGCATAGATCTCTTAGAGCAGGTCGGTAAGCTGATTCTGCTTAAAGTTTCGTGCCAGGCTGGGACGTACATTAGGAAGCTGATATACGACGTAGGTGAAGTGTTAGGCTGCGGGGCTACGATGGTCGAGTTGAGAAGGACTAAGGTGTGCCACATATCTGAGCAAGACGGCTTCGTAAGGCTGCACGACCTACTCTACGCTAAAGAAATGTTGAACAGAGGCGACGAAAGCTATATTAGAAGATGCATTCGCCCAGTAGAATACGCTACAGCGTGGATGAAGGGGGTATATATCAGAGACTCAGCCGTAGACGCCATATGCCACGGTGCGCAGCTCGCCATACCAGGAATCGTTAGACTCTCAAGCAACATAGCAGTAGGAGATATAGTAGCGATCTACACACTCAAAGGCGAACTTGTTGCAGTGGCTCAAG
>CALJAQ010000192.1 GCA_938029515.1 uncultured Nitrososphaerales archaeon | reverse complement strand
AACCTCTTCGCCGCTGCTGTGCATCTGAGCCCTTATACCATCATACTTATATTCAGCATACAAATCGCATCTGAAATACTCAGCCACTTCTCGAGGAGAAGCCATCTCTTCAGCTAACATAAAGTTAGTTGGATGGAAGAGCTTAAGTTTGATGGAGTCGAAGGCTCCATCTAACGCTACTAAAGCGCTTTCACCTATGTCAGCCACTATTAACCCAGACTCCCTAACCTGCTTTAAGCTACGCCCATAGGCTGCAGCAAGCGCTTCTTCAAGCAACCCCTCATCTAAACCTATCCTCATCTCCCTACATAACACCTTGACCAGATACTTAGCTTCAAGAGGGGTGCATAAAGCAAGCAGCCCCTTTAACGTCTTCAACCTGGCCTCAGCTGCACCCTCCCCCTTCTTCGAAGCAGCACTATCTAACGAAGTATAAAGATGTTGAAGCGTAAGCGGTGTTTGTATTAACGTGGTGACCTTCTTTTTCCTCATCAGCTCTTCAGCGGCTGAGCCTAAGTCGCCATACTTGATGTAGGTCGCTTTGAGCCCTTCTTCACTCACCCCTGTAATCTCCTTTAGCGCATCAGAAACTGTGGAGTAGCTTATGTTCACTACTTTGACATCCCATGGTAGAAAGACTCTACTTGTGAGGAGTCTGCACGCTATCGGTAAATCTTCTCTACTAAGTTTAAGTAGGTAGTTCGCGAGTATGCTTACCTTCTGCTTCTTACTTGTGGTAGATCTGATCTTTTCGCAGACTTCAGCAAACTCTAATAGAGTTGCCATCCTCCGTCTTTCCTACTGCCTCGTCTTCTCTAAGGGTAAGGTCATAACGTAAGCTGCTTCCCCATCCTTATAGTAGAAGTCGATCTTAGATGTTATGGTGAAGCCCAAGCGTTTATACAGTGAAATAGCACCATCATTCGACACCCTTACCTCAAGGTAGGCTTCAGAGCACTTCTTCATCGCCATAGCCTTGATCGCTTCTTGAAGCAGTATAGTGCCAATACCCTTTGACCTATGCTGCTCTAAAACCGCGATAGAGACTATATGCCCCTTCTTTACCAAGTTAAACCTCTTCAAGTTAGAGAAACCGTATTCAATTCTACACATTATGTAGCCTACAACCTCACCATTCTTTTCCGCAACGAGAAAAGTCTCAGGAGACTCTCGCCTCAGCTCCTCAAAGAAGTAGTCGCTGTAGTGCTCAGGCAGAGAGGCTAGATTTATCGATATTACACTAGCTATATCCTCTTTTGTGCACTGTCTAATCAGATACTCTCTGACCCACCTGGTAAGCATAGGCTGAATCGCAAACAACCCTTCCACCAACATGCACATAAACCCATCTCTTAACCACAATACTTAACAGCACCTTTATCGAATCTAAGTGTAGAAGTTGGCTGAAGGCTGGTCAAGCGCAGTTTACAACGGGCAGAGGCAGGTGGCGGAGAAGATCAAAACCCTATTTAGCGTCAGAAACCAATATCTCAGAGAGCAGGGCGCAGTAGAATTCGAGGTAGAGGAGGCTGTAGGGAATAAAGCATCCTTCCTAAAACTTATCAAAGAAATTAAGCCGCTAGGCTACCTTGCTGTGCTGAGAAGGGGAGAAGGATACTTAACCCTCATCGCGTTTAGAAAGCCTGAAGCAAAACCTAGAGGCTTAAGACTAAACCTCATACTACTTTTAGCGACACTAGGCACCATCACACTCGACGGCTTCTTCAGATCCTCAAACTACCCAGGGAACCTACCTGTGATGGTCGGATTATACGTAGTAGGGATAATGGGGATAATCGGCGTTCATGAAATGGGGCATAAAATAGCTTCAACCCTACACGGAGTCAGGTCATCCTCACCCTACTTTATACCAGGCATACCAGGAGCCCTACCGACTTTAGGTGCGGTCATCACCTCAAGTGAGCCGCCTACCAACAGAGACTCGCTCTTTGACCTGGGTATCTCAGGTCCTCTAGCTGGTTTAGCGGTGACCATATTGGTTGCGGTAGGTGGAGCCTTAACTTCTGCTGCTGTCCCGATTGATGAGTTAAGTAGGCAGGCTGCAGCTGGTAAACTCTTGATGGTATCCAACCTTGACCTCTTCACAGAATACCTTCTCTTTACATTCACTCCACAAAGAATAGGTATGGGTATTATACTTTCTCCCTTAATCTTCGCTTCTTCACTAGGCTTTCTTGTCACCTTCCTTAACCTTATGCCAGCTTGGCAGCTCGACGGCGGGCATGTGGCTAGGGCTGTTTTAACCCCTAAGCTGCATAAGATCCTCACTTACGCTAGTATAGCTCTGCTCTTTATAACAGGTTTCCAACTCATGGCTATACTTATACTCATACTGTCTATGAGAAGCCCTGAGATGAAGCCTCTTGATGATGTTTCACCTATCTCTAAGGGTAGAAAGATTCTGTTTGTCTGCATATGGGTTATCGCAGCCTTAATCTACGTGTTTGCGATACGAAGCAACCCATTCTTCTTCCGCTAATACGATTAGAAGCTGGAATCCTAAGTTATTAGATAATTATTACATTTTTATACGATAGTCTTATAATATGATGCAACACTTGTAGGCGGTGTTGAATCGCCGAGGCTTTATCCTCTCTATAGCAGGCTTCTTAATGCTCACAGCGACGCTAACTCTAACTAACTTGAAGGAGAGTAAAACTTTAAGGCCTCCTGGTGCAGTCGGCGAAGAATCCTTTTTATCACTATGTATAAGGTGTAATAGATGCGCAGATATATGCCCAACCAAAGGAATTAAGCCGGATAACAGCAGCCTATTCGCTATAGGTGCGCCGACTTTAGCTGGTTACTGTGCTGTCTACCTTGATCTGATAGAGCCTACACCATCTAAGAATCGAGCCTTTAAGAAGGCTAAATCTTCAGCTGAGCTCTGCTTTAGGTGCATAGCTGCTTGCCCCACAGGTGCTTTAAAGCGGATAGAACTCGAAGAACTTAAGATTGGTGTAGCTGAGGTGGACCGAAGCACCTGTCTAGCGTGGCTGTATAATACCTGCTACAGGTGTGTGGATATATGCGTCTTCGATGCTGTGAAGATAACGGGTAAAGGAGGGGTAGAAGTTAACGAGCCGCTCTGTGTAGGCTGTAAGCAGTGTGAATATATCTGCCCAGTGCCGGAAAAAGCTATAGCTGTCAGCCCACCTCATTCAGACTCTCCATCTAAAAGGTTGGGGAATAGAAGGTTGGGGAATAGAAGGTTGGAGTATGAATCTTAAGAAGCTCATACAGAGACTTCGCCACGTATCTCAAGCCTTCTTCTTCATCTTCTTCGTCTTCGTCGTTGTGGGCACAGTCTGCAGCTTTATTATCGGGGGCTTCGAAATAATTGAGCCACTTGGAGCCCTTCAGATTCTGATTGCGAATGGAGTTCCACAAACCTCCCTAATAATATTTATAACGGCCACAGCAGCTTTTATCACCTTAACGGTAATTTTGGGTAGGGCCTGGTGTGCTTGGGCCTGCCCCATAGGAACACTAACCGAATTTACAGAATATCTTATTATAAAGAGGGGGTTTAAACCTATGGTTGAACGAGGGTCTAAGACTCTAGCTGCAGTCAGTAAAGATAGGGTTTGGAATAAAGAAGTCAAATACTTAACACTAGGTGCAGTAGTATTATCATCAGCGTTAACAAGGACACCCTCGTGGTGCAGCTTCTGCCCAATCGGCACCATATGTAGAGGTAGTGTTGCCGGCACTTTGGTTGCTGGCGCTGAGATGGCTGTAGTTGGCGCTGTGTTAGCGGCTAACGTGTATGAGAAGCGTTTCTTCTGCAAATACATCTGCCCAGTAGCTGGATTATTAACCTTAATCAGCAGAGTCAACCTGTTTATAAAACCGAAGGTTAAGAGAGAAGAGTGCAGAAGCTGCAGGGCTTGTGCCGTAATATGCCCAGAAGGACTTATGGTTTGCGAAGAAAAGACCTTCGCCGAATGCACTAAATGTTTCGTCTGCTACTCTAAGTGCCCTTACAATGTTATATCTATAAGCTTGATAGGGAGAAAAATAAGCTACAGCCCCCACCATAATAGAAGGAAAACTTTTCAGACGAGTTGCAAAAGACATTAATTGAACTTAAAAGTAGAGGTGGAGCCGTCATGCAGATATTGGTAATACCTAGGAGGCGAATAGGCCCGGTTATAAAAGAGGTGTCTGAAACACTTCGTAAATTAGGATTCGCTCATCAGGTTGCGGAAGCGCCTACAGCTGAGACCATCAAAGCCTATGACTTGATTCTTGTTGTAGGAGGAGATGGTGATTTACTCAGGGTTTTTCAGAAGATAGGTTTAGAGAGCATACCAGTGTTAGGTGTAAGTGAAGCAGATGGAGAAAGTTTCCTAACAGATGTAGGCGTCTCAAACCTTAAACAAGCTCTGCAAGACATCGCGTCATCCAACTATCAAGTAGAGGAGGTGACTAGGCTTGAAGTGTTGGTTGATGATAGAAACCTGCCTCCAGTGTTGAATGAGGTCGCGCTCTTCCCAACTAGAAGCGCTTCTCTCATAGAGTATCTGCTCAAAGTTGACGGTGAAACTGTCTGGCGGGATTATGGCGACGGGCTCATCATAGCCACACCGACAGGTTCAACGGCTTACGCTATGTCAGCAGGCGGGCCTATGGTGCATCAAAAGGCTGCTGTCTTCCTCATTGTGCCCGTGAACTCGGTTGATGTAACACGTAGACCATTCATCGTAAACGATGCTTCAACCATAGAGGTCAGTGAAATCAACAGCAGATACGACTGTGAAGCGGTCTTAGACGGCATACTGAGGGTCAAAGTAGAGAACTGGATAAAAGCGAAGAAGGCAGCCGCACCAGCAAAGATGGTAAGGCTGGTAGGCGCATCTGCTACACAGAGCAAGATTAGGCGTAAGGTTAAGCTGGCTGAAGAGCTCCTTAAGATGCCTCCTAGCGCGAAGCTAGTTTTAAAGACGCTTGAATACGAAGGCCCGTTAGGGCAGAAGGAGATCTCTGAGAAGACGCTGCTCCCACCAAGAACCACGAGGCTTGCACTAAAGCTCCTATTAAGTAAAGGCCTTATTAAGAGGTCACAGGATCTAAGGGACGCCAGACATAGGCTTTACAGAGTCGCTTAACCGCTCAGATGCCCAGCCTCTGCCTAACCTTTATAATGTTTTGCTGAACCTCTAATCCAACTTTGTCGAAAATAGAGTTGCCCTTAGCATCTATCCCTACTATCAGCGGACCGAAGTCTTTAACTTCAAGCACCCACACCGCTTCAGCCATACCTAGCTCCTCATAGTAGACCCCTTTAACCGCCTTTACCCCGTTTGCCGCAAGCACAGCAGCTCCGCCTGTGAAAGATAAGTAGACCGCTCCATGCTTCGCTAAAGATTCGGCTACAGGCTTAGACATACCACCTTTGCCGATTACCCCTCTTATACCTGTCTTCTCGATAAACTCTGGTTCAAGCGTATTCATCCTTGAACTCGTCGTTGGACCCGCTGCCAACACCCTCCAACCCCCCTCTTCACGCTTGAGTATTGGGCCGCAGTGGTAGATCACTGAGCCCCTTAAAGGTACCTTAAGCTCACATCCACGCCTAAGATCCTCTAAGATGTGTATATGCGCTTCATCTCTCGCAGTATAGATCGTGCCTGTAAGATAGACTATATCCCCTATATTCAGCTTCCTAACAACGTCAGGATCAAGGGGAGTAGTAAGCTTATATTCAGCCAAATTACCTTCACACACCTCTCCTATGTGAAGTATACTCCACCCTACCGTCAGGGTAGATTCTAGCAGAGGCACGCCTAGCAGCCCAACACTGGTAGTTGACAGCAACAGGCAACCCCGCGGTATGAGTATAGGCTACTTCGATGTTAACAGCAAGTAGCGTCGTCACGCCACCTAACCCCATAGGACCTATACCCAAGTTGTTTAACGCTTCAAGAAGCTCCTCCTCCAACTTAGCCACCTTAGGGTCAGGGTTTCTAGAGCCTATTGGGCGAAGCAGAGCCTCCTTAGCGAGTTTCATAGCAACATCAGCTGTTCCACCTATCCCTACGCCAAGTATGCCAGGGGGGCAAGGGTTGCCACCAGCCTTCACAACCGTCTGCATAATAAACTCCTTAACACCCTTAAGCCCCTGCGCTGGTGTAAGCATCGCCAACGCACTCATATTCTCAGCACCAAACCCCTTCGGCATAACCGTGACATCCAAGAACCCGCCTTTTATCTTCTCAATATGAATATAAGGCATATTCAAACCAACATTCGTGCCAGGGTTCTTTCTAGTAAGGGGGTGAACAGCATTTGGGCGAAGCGGTATAGAAGATGTAGCTTCAGCAACACCTTCCTTTATCGCCTCCTCCAAATCCTCAACTTCAACATCACCCCATTTAACATACACCACATGGATGCCTGTATCTT
>CALJAQ010000191.1 GCA_938029515.1 uncultured Nitrososphaerales archaeon | reverse complement strand
AGCTACGTGGCTTGCCTCTATCAAACCTGTCCTGAAGGTCATGGCTCGATAGGAGAGCCCAGCCATGTAGAGCAGGCAGGCAAGAACCTTCCTCTCCAAAGGTAATTTATTACGTTGAAAGATATTCTTGCTACGAACGGCATTGAGTAGCAGCTCATAAGCCCCCATCTTGATCAGGTGAGAGTAGCCTCTCAAGGTTGTTCAGCTCATCAAGCAAAATCCCTAGACAAGGAACTCAAACCTTATCTTAACGGTATCCTTCTAGAAAGCAGCAACATATTTAAGCAAGTTTTGCCCTCTCGTTATCGATATGCCTAAGAGCATAGCCATATCGAAGGTTGTTGCCGCTGCTGTGATCGTCATTGTGATCGTTGTCGCAGGCATAGCTGCATACCTAGCATTAACACCAACCCCAACTGCTCCTGAAAATATAAAGCTTGGTCTACTTACACCTCTAACAGGAGCTTTTGCGAAAACAGGGAAAGCGATGCAAGACGCGGCGCAGATGGCTGTAGATGAAATAAACGAAGCAGGTGGCGTCTTGGGTAGAAAGGTTATTCTTATAACAAGAGATACGGCAGGGGATCCTGAAACAGGGCTTAGTGCAGCGCTGAAGCTCATACTTGACGATAAGGTTCACGTACTTATGGGAACCTTTTCAAGCGGCGTCACACTGGCCATATTACCTAAGATCCCTCAATATAAAGTGCCTTTCTTGGTTTCAGTTTCTACAGCAACAGAGATAACCACACCTGTGCTTACAGAGTATCAAAATTACAAATATGTGTTCGGCACACGCTGGAATAACACTCAAGTAGCATTGCTTGCTGTTTCATTTGTGACTGAGGTTGTTGGTGCTAAGAGGCTCTTCTTTATGAGCGCTGATGCCAAGTTTCCAAGAGATCTGTACGCGATAGCTAAACCCCTACTTGAGAGTAAAGGTGTGGCGATCGTTGGCGTTGACTATCCTCCTAGAACCGCTACTGACTTCACAACTTATCTTCAGAGGGTAAAGGAGGCGAAACCAGATGCTGTAGTTTCTTGCCAAGTTGGTGGTGACGGCCCGATCTTTGCTAAACAGTATTATGAAGCGAAGGTAAATGCCCCACTATACTTCTTGGGCGGGGCTCTCGGCTCACAGGATACGGCTAGGCAGCTAGGTGAGGCAAGTAACTATGTAGCGTTTGGGGTAGCTGCTTGGAAGGTGCCTATAACACCAAAGACGCTAAAGTTTTACGAAAACTTCGAGAAGCGCTTCGGCTACTCCTCGACTAACTACGAGGACATAAGAACCTACGACACAGTATATATAGCTGTAGATGCGATTAAGAGGGCAAACTCTATAGATCCAGATAAATTAGTTGAGGCGCTTGAGAAGACTGATTACGTAGGCGCCTGCGGCAGATATGCCTTTGATAAATCACATGACACAGTATGGAAGCCTGGTTATCTGCAAGGTGCTATAGCTCAGTGGGTCAACGGCGAAGGGTATGTCGTCTGGCCTACGAACATTAAACAGAGGGCTTACGAGTGGCCGTATGGGTAGGCTATTCAGCCCTCACCACAATTTTTTGGTGAAAGGTGTTGGTTGAAGTACCACTTCAAGTAGTTTTGAACGGCCTCACCATAGGCGCTATATATGGACTTATGGCTATTGGGTTAAGCCTAATCTTCAGCGTAGTTGGGATAGCGAATAGCGCACACGGCGGCTTCTATCTGCTTGGAGCATACCTCTGCTACCTTTTTCAAATGATTGGTTTAAGTGTGCCTTTAGCGATGATGTTAGCAATAATATGTGTGGGTGTAATTGGTGTGGTGGTGTATAGGTTGACTATACACCCAATACTAAGTCTGCATGCAAATGTTCTCATTTTAACATTTCTGCTGGCTATAGTCTTCGAGCAGATTATACGCATAACCATCGGACCTGATTATAAGAATCTTCAACCTCTTGTTACTGGTGTATTTGAAAGTGGAGGAGTTGTGATGAGTAATCAGCGGATCACCGCAGCCATACTCTCTATTATCTTAGTCGCTTTACTGAGCCAGTTTATTAGAAGAAGTAGGTTGGGGAAGGCTATTCGCATGACTACTCAAGACGGCGAAGCTGCGCAGCTTCTAGGGATAGATGTCACCTTTATTTACGTGTTGACCTTCGGTCTAGGCACTGCTCTTACCGCTGGTTCTGCGGTCTTGGCTGCGCCACTCTTCACACTCTACCCAGCCATGGGTTGGCTTCCCTTCATACTGTCCTTCTTTATAACTATAAGCGGAGGATTGGGTAGTGTTGCAGGAGCATTGGTCATGGGTGTTATATTTGGGCTCACGGATGCTTTCGTCTCATATTATATTGCGCCTACTTGGGGTCTGATAGCGGCTTTCTTGCTCACACTCATCGTCCTAATTGTAAGGCCTCAGGGGCTGCTGGGGAGGTAGAGGGTTGCTATGCTGCGCTTAAAGAGTCTTGCAACCTTAAGTAGCTTTAAGATCACAGGGCTGATTCTCATCATTATCATGGTGGTGGTTCCACCTGCGTTAAGAGACCCCTATCTTCTGCACATCCTTACTTTAGGTAGCATCTACGCTATATTTGCTATGAGCTGGGACATACTTATGTACACTAACCAGCTCAGTCTAGGGCACTCATTCTTCTTTGGGCTCGCAGCGTACTCAACCGCTCTATTTAACAGCTCATTACGGATGCATCCGATTCTTGCTATTATCGCAGCTGTTGCAATAACCGCAATAGTTGGTTTAGGTTTAAGCATCCCCTTCTTCAAGCTGCGAGGAGCTTACTACGCTCTAGGCATGGCTGGTTTAGCTAAGATAGCCACTTTAACAGTCACAGCGTATTCAGACATTACAGGCGGCGAAGAAGGTATACGTGGAATAACGCCTCTGACAACAGATCACGTAGGAAACTACTATATCGCCTTAGCTACTATGCTTGCATCACTCATCTTCCTCTACTACACCGCTGAACACAGTAGGTTTTCCCTAATCTTTAGAGCAGTTCGAGATGATGAGGTTGCAGCCAAGTGTCTTGGTATAGTTGTGCACAAGTATAGACTTCTCTGTTTGGTGCTTGGTTCAGCCTTCGCTGGCTTAGGTGGAGCGGTCTACGCCACATACCTAACCATAGTCAACCCTAACGCCATGGCAATAATCCCTACGACGGCGCTTGTCGTAACTATGGGTATGGTTGGAGGGGTAACTACTATAATTGGCCCTGCCTTAGGCGCGTACCTAATAGTCTTCCTTGACTCCTTCTTCAGAGTAGCTGAAAACATTAGGCTACTTGCATACGCTCTAACAGCAACCCTCATACTCCTACTTTTACCTGGAGGAATCATAAGGTATGCGATTAAGGCTGCAAATTATTTGATTAGAGAAGTGAGGAGTTAGCTATGCCGCTACTTGAGGTTAGAAATATAAGCAAGAGCTTCGGCGGCTTAAAGGTCATAAAGGGTGTCTCATTTAATGTGGATAAAGGTGAGCTTATAGGCATAATAGGCCCCAACGGTGCTGGCAAATCTACATTATTTAACCTCATCTCAGGGGTTTATCATCCTGATGCAGGCAGCATAATCTTCAAAGATGAAGATATCACAAAGATGGAGCCTTACGACCTAGTTAAGAAAGGTTTGGCTAGGAGCTGGCAGATTGTTAGACCTTTCCGAAACCTCACAGTAGAAGAAAATATCAGGGTAGCCTTCTACGGCGTGGGCTTTAAAGATAGTCTGTCAGAGCGTAATCGAAGATTAGATGAAATTCTTCAAATGACCGGTTTACTTCAGCATAGAGAGCAGCTCGCTAAGAACCTGCCTCTAGGCCACCTGAAGAGGCTTGAAGTGGCACGCGCCGTGGCTACAGGCGCTGAACTGCTTATGCTAGATGAACCCTTTGCGGGTCTAAGAGTGGATGAAATTAAAGGGCTTATGCATTTGGTAACGGTGCTCCATAGCATAGGTCTAACCATTTTAATCATAGAGCATGTTGTCCGCTCACTTTTAGAGTTAACAAGGAGGGTGCTTGTACTACATGAAGGACGCTTGATAAAAGAGGGTACGCCTGAAGAAGTTAGGCGTGATAAGATGGTTATAGAAGCATATCTTGGAGAGGAGAGTGAGGTTGCTTAAAGTAGAGGACTTGACTGTTTACTACGGTAAGGCACTAGCCTTACAGAATGTTTCACTCCACGTTGATAAAGGTGAACTTGTTGCTCTAATAGGGCCTAATGGAGCTGGGAAGACCACCCTTCTAAAGAGCATATCCGGTTTAGTCAAACCCACTCAAGGGCGAATAATATTTAACGGCGATGATCTTACAGGAATGAAACCTAATAAGATAGCTAAATATGGTATAGCTCACTGCCCGGAGCATAGAAGGTTAGCACCAGATATGACTGTTCTCGAGAACTTAGAGCTAGGCGCCTATCTACGCAGAGACAAGGACGGTATCAAAGAGGATCTTGAATACGTCTTCCAGATCTTCCCAGTACTTAAAGAGAGGCTTAACCAGCCGGCTGGCACTATGAGTGGAGGGGAGCAGCAGATGGTAGCTATAGGAAGGGCGTTCATGGCTAGGCCGCAGCTGCTCCTGTTAGACGAACCACTACTAGGTCTATCCCCTATTATGAAGAGTAAAATACTTTCAGCCATTAAAACCGTTAGAGCAAGAGGTATAACGACTTTATTGGTTGAACAGGACGCTCGATCTGCATTAAAGATAGTTGATAGGGTGTATGTTTTAGAGAACGGTGCAGTTGTAATGGAGGGCAGCCCAAGTGCGCTCTCAAGTGAGGAGCATATAAGAGCATTCTATCTAGGAGCGTAGTCTGAGCGTAGCTTCAACTACTTGCTAAAGACCCATAGCCGCTTCTTCGTATACCTTTAGATCCTCGTTGCTGAACAGCACAAACACAACCTCATCAAACACCTGCTTCTTTTCGAGGAAATCTTTGACCGTCTTTAACGCAACTCTGCTAGCCTCAGATACAGGGTAGCCATAGGCACCTGTGCTTATGGAAGGGAAGGCTATGCTCTTAATACCTCTAAACGCCGCTAGATCTAAGCAGTTGCGGTAAGCCTCTGCTAAAAGATCTGCTTCACCTTTGCCTCCTCCGCACCATATCGG
>CALJAQ010000190.1 GCA_938029515.1 uncultured Nitrososphaerales archaeon | reverse complement strand
AAAGAACGCACTCTCATCAATCTAGAGGGTATGGTAGTTTATGAAACTAAGAGGACTCTACAGATATATTCGAAGGGTAAGATAAGGGTAATCCCAAAGGATGTTTGTAGGTTTGCTTTCCATTTACCTCAAGGCGTTGTTGAAGTAGCTGGGCAGAAACTCGTAGCCAGACCAGAAGAGAGAGTGAAGAGGTTGAGGTTCAGATGAGGCGTATAGGCATAGATGTTGAGCCGCCAAAAAGGAGCTGCACAGATGCGCTGTGCCCTTTCCACGGTAAACTCAGCATTAGAGGTAAATTGATAAAAGGTAAAGCGGTCAGCGTTAAGGCGAAGAATACTGCGGTTGTGGAGAAAGAATACCTCCACTATATAAAGAAGTTTATGAGATATGAGCGGAGAAGAAGCCGAATCCACGCACACTTGCCACCTTGCCTTGATGTAAAAGAGGGTGACATAGTGCAGATAGCTGAGTGCAGACCTTTAGCAAAATCAGTCGCCTTTGTGGTCATAAGTAAGGAGGGTGAATAGTGTTGCCCAAGTCTCGTGCTGTATCAGCAAAAGGCGTATCTGAATTTAAGCTATACATAACTAAAGCCATACCTGCGAACGCGGTGATCAACTGCGCAGACAACACAGGCGCGAAGACCCTGAAGCTCGTTCAAGTTACCAGATTTAAAGGTAGGCTTAGAAGGATACCTGCAGCTTCAGTCGGGGATCACGTGACTGTAGTTGTGAAAAAGGGTAATCCAGAGATGAGGAAGCAGATCTTCGGCGCTGTAATAGTTAGGCAAAAGTATCCTATAAGAAGGGCTAGCGGACTCAGAGTCAGCTTTGAAGATAATGCTGCGGTGATAGTCACACCAGAAGGAGACCTTAAAGGTACGGATATAAAGGGTCCTGTTGCTGCTGAAGCAGCTGAACGATGGCCGAGAATAGCCAACTTAGCTCCTATGATCATATGATGGTGATCAAGATATGCCGAGCAGAAGCAGAGTGGTCCTAAAAACGGTTCCACATCATAAGCGTGGTAAGATGCTTTCAGCACACCTATCAGACGAGCTTAGAGCGAAGTATGGGACAAGATCTCTTCCGTTAAGGAAGGGGGATACCGTGAAGATTATGCGTGGTGAATACGCTGGGATTGAGGGTAAGGTTACTGCGGTTTATCGAATGATGGGTAAAATAGCTGTAGAGGGTGTAACACGTGAGAAGATTGCTGGAGGCACAGCGCCGGTAAAGATTCACGCTTCAAAGGTTATGATAACATCGCTCAATTTGGATGACAAGTGGAGACAGAAGATGTTGGAGCGCAGAGGAGGTGCAAAGCAAAGTGGGTAAGAAGGGGGGTTCAAACAGAGCCAAGAGGTCTGTAGCGCCACCTTTCTGGCCCATCGCTCGTAAAGCGAAGAAGTTCACAGTTAAAACCAGCCCAGGACCGCATAGTAAAGATAGTAGCTACGCCCTCGCGGTTCTGATTAGGGATGTGCTTAGGTTAGTAAACACCTACCGTGAAGCGAGGTTTGTTGCATCTTCTGGGAAGATACGTGTAGACGGCGTGGTTAGACGCGCTCTAAACTTCCCCGTAGGTTTGATGGATGTTGTGGAATTTGAAGGTCTGGGGAAGGCGTATCGGCTTGTGCCACGTGATAAGAAACCTCTTGTGCCCATAGAAGTACCCGCATATGAAAAGAGTCTAAAGCTATGCAAGATACTTAAGAAGACAACTGTTAGAGGCGGGATTACACAATACACCCTACACGATGGAAGATGCGTATTAGATGAAGGTAATCTAGCTCTTAAGGTTGGAGATACCTGCCTCATTGAAGTTCCATCACAGAAGATAGTTAATACCGTAAGAATGAAAAATGGTGCTCAGGTGTTAGTGACTGGTGGAGAACGCGCAGGACTGCTTGGTTATGTTGAAGACCTTAAGCCAGGGGGCTTTGCTAGAAAACCAGCAGCAACGGTTTCGATAGGTGCAGCGACCGTTGAGCTTCCTACCAGCATACTAATGGTTGTTGGCGAAGATAAGCCGCTCATATACATAGGAGGTTAAGTAATCTATGTCAACCATACAGATCTCTGAAAACCCTATGCGTAAGATGAGGATAGAGAAGGTTGTGGTAAACATAGGGGTAGGAAAGTCAGGAGAACCTTTACAGAAGGCTTCAACAATACTACAAGAGCTCTTCCAGCAAAAACCAAGCGTAAGAAAGGCAAGAAAGTCGATAAGAGACTTTGGTGTGAGAAAGGGTGAACCTATTGGCGTCACCGTGACGTTAAGAGGAGGAAAAGCTATAGAAGCTTTAAAGAAGCTTCTGCAAGCGAAGGGCAGTAGACTTCCAGCATCCAGCTTCGATAAGAATGGTAGCGTCTCATTTGGGTTAAAAGAGCATATAGACATAGCGGGAGTAAAGTATAAGCCTGAATTGGGCATATTTGGAATGAATATCTCTGTATTCGTCACAAGACCAGGCTATAGAGTCATGTATCGTAAACGGGCTCCATCTAAAGTCGGGCGGGCTCACAGAGTCAATAGAGAAGAGGCAATAGAATTCTTAAAGTCAAATTTTGGTGTCGAGGTGGTTTAAGTTGAAGGAGAGACATGGTAAGCCTAGAAAGTTCGGTAAAGGTGCTAGATATTGTAAAAGATGTGGGCAATACAATGCTCTGATCAGAAGGTATGATCTTATGCTATGCAGACAGTGCTTCAGAGAGGTCGCAGAGAAGCTAGGATTTAAGAAGTATGAGTAGGTGCCAGCTATGCCAGCCCAAAACGTACTCGCAAACCTCTTTTCAACGATCTACAACAACGAAATTAGGAATAAGAAAGAGTGCCTTGTCATACCGGCATCAAAGCTCGCCAGCGAAGTGCTTCGAACGATGCAGCGCTACAAGTATATTGGCGAATTCGAGTTTATTGACGACGGGCTCTTAGGGAAGCTGAGAATTCAGCTACTGGGGAGGGTTAATAAATGCGGGGTAATTACGCCGCGGTTTAGTGTGGCGAAGGATGAGTTCACACGATGGGAGCAGAGGTTCTTACCCGCAGTAGGTGTAGGAATACTTATCGTCACAACGCCCAGAGGTGTGATGTCGCATTATGAGGCTATAGAGCAGGGCATCGGAGGGAGGCTGCTTGGCTACGTCTACTAACCCATTAACTGAAGAGATACAACTGCCTAAAGGTGTAGTAAGTAGGTTAGAAGGCTCCATCTTTCAGATTAAAGGCCCTTTGGGTGTTGTCACAAAGGACTTCTCTAAGATCCCTGTAGCGTTAAGGGTTGAAGGGGATAAAGTGTTCCTCACCGTGCCTTCGAATAAGAGGCGTGATAAAGCTGTGTTAGGCACAGCTAGATCTATAATCTCAAATATGATTAAAGGTGTCACAAAAGGCTTCACTTATCGACTTAAAGTCGTGTATGCTCACTTTCCAATTACGGTTAAGGTGAAGGACAAAATCGTTTATATTGAAAACTTTTATGG
>CALJAQ010000189.1 GCA_938029515.1 uncultured Nitrososphaerales archaeon | reverse complement strand
GAAGGAGGCTGCAAAAAGGGGCCTGACCTTTAAAGATCCGAAGGGGTTCGAAGCCATCCCTGGGCTTGGAGTCAAGGCGGAGGTTGACAGCCACGAGGTCCTCGTCGGCAACCGGAAACTCGCTGAAAAGTACGGAGTAGGTCTTGATGGGGTTGAGGAGAGTTTTGCAGAACTTGAGGCCGAGGGAAAGACGGTCATGCTGGTAGCGGTAGACCGAAGGCTCGCAGGCATAATAGCAGTGGCCGACACGACCAAGGAGATGTCAAAGGAGGCTGTCGAATCACTGAAGACACTCGGCGTCGAAACCATAATGCTGACAGGCGACAACGAGAGGACCGCGAAAGCCATAGCGAAGCAGCTCGGCATTGATAAGGTGATCGCCAATGTGCTTCCAGGTGAAAAGGCTCAGGTAGTCAAACGCCTTCAGGGAGAGGGGAAAGTGGTCGCCATGGTGGGAGACGGCATCAACGACGCACCCGCCATCGCCCAAGCAGACATCGGAATAGCCACAGGAAGCGGTTCAGACATAGCTAAAGAAACAGGAGGAATAATTCTGCTAAAGGATGATATTATGGATGTACCCAGAGCCATCAGACTCAGTCGAGCTACGATGCGGAAGATAAAGCAGAACCTCTTCTGGGCCTTATTCTACAACTCCGTAGGCATACCTATAGCCGCCGTAGGGCTGCTAAACCCTATAATTGCAGCCGCAGCCATGTCCTTCAGCTCACTCTCAGTAATATTGAACTCCTCACTGCTGAAAAGAGCAAGGCTTGCCTAGCAACAACTTAGTCTGCCAAGACGAAGGTTTCATTCACTTCAAGACACATTACCACACAACCGAACTATATGTCAGGGAGGCTTGCGAAGAACCTGTCTGCGATATGAACGTTGACAGGAAGACTCGAAGGTTTCGCCTTCTGAATCTTCGTCCGAATCTCATCTGTTCGGCCTTTCACCTGATAAATAAGAGTGTCTGATGTTGACGATATTATCCCACTTTACGTGTTGACTCTATGATACCGTAGACGCGGTACTCGAGAAGGAATGAAAGTTTGAGATCGCACCTATAGGAGGAGAGGCTTCTTGAGAATTAATTTGTCAATCTGGGCAGCAAAGATAGTTCCGAAAATTGCCTTCATTTTAACCTATGTCTAATACCTGTTGCACTTTAGAGGCTCCTTGCATCTAGAGGTCAAGCTTGGTCTCAGCTTTCTCAACGGGAAACTGGGAGCGATGTTCACGCCTCAGCCGCGTGGTTTCTCAAGAGCGTCTTCACACACCCTCAGCCGTATTTGAAAACAGCATAGACGTAAGGTTTCTTGCCCCGTTTATAAGCTGTGGCCTCCCTTATCCAATCTGCTTTGATTAGCTGCATCTCTTCCCACCTCCGCTGCTCCCTTAAACACCAAAAGGATGACCTCAACAAGCTTCGCAATCAAAAAGCAAAAGTTGCTTGCAGCACAAATAGTAGTGCAATAAGTTCGGAGAGTAGTTGTTATTAGGGTGCGTCTGTATTCATTTTGTTTGGTTTTGTGAAACAGTTCTGGAGAAGGTTGATGAAATAGGTAGAGCACGTGTTGCTGAAAGCAACCGACGAAATTATTAAGAAAAGCGTTTTGACAGTTAAAAATCCCTCGATGAAGATTAGAATCCTCCCCCACAGAAAGGCAGATGAATTTTAAAGAGAGTTCAGAGACAAGCAACTGTCCATAAGATTGTAAGGAGATTAAAGGGTAGGAGTTTAAACATTCTTGTGGATGTCCCAAACTTTTTAGACTACGTCACTACGGATCCACAGCTACCATGTCTCAACTACTCGAGAAATACGCTCCAATAATAAGTTCTGCCGTGTAAACCTCACAACATTTAAAGCAGCCAGTAGCCTATTCTGCATCTCAATGCTAGCAGATGAGAGATACTAACTACAAGTAGCGGGGTATAAGGCTGGTGGGGACGGTGGGATTTGAACCCACGGCCTACAGGTTCCCCCTCACCCTAGCTCCGAAGGCGCATCATCCAGCTTGTCAGCGAACCTATAGTTTTCCAAACCTCTGGAGCCTGTCGTCCTACCTCTCCAGGGTTCGACAGGAACCTTGCTAGACTACGTCCCCACATATGTGGAAACTCGGTAAGGATAGGTAGTACGGCATGCAGGCTTTGATATAGTTGAAGATCGAGGGTGATGAAGCGGTTTTTCAGAGCATGGGTAACGTGCTTAGGTATTTGAAGCATAAGACTACTAGCTACTCGACCGTTGAAGTTTACGCTGAGTCCTTGAGCCGTTTCTACGTTTTCACCGAATACGATCTGAATCAACTGCTCACCCTCAAACCTAATTTACTCGCATCTTATATACATAGTTTTCTGGGTAATGTGTTGAATAACTAGGTCTGTGTGGTCTGTAAGCTTTTTTTGTGAGCTGCTTTCTTTACGGGTTCATTCTTATGTAGATGTTGCGGATTGATGCTTTGAAGATGGTTTCGTTGAAATGTTTCACCATTTGATGAGTGAAGGTGTATTCTCTGAAGGTTCTTTTGGATGGTGAGGTGGCTGATTCAGCTGCCTATTTGAGCCTATAGCCGTGCTTCTTCTTCCATCGATCTGGGTCTTTGAGCTGCTCTATTGGTGTAAGTTTTCTAGGCATGCAGTCCTTGGCTTTTGTTGAGGAGTTCTTTCTCACCTTTATTATAGGATCTACGCCTCTCTCAGCTAGTAATCTGAGGTTTTCTCTTGAGTCGTAGGCTTGGAAGGACAGCGTAGGCTATGGATTCAGATGGATGGCTGAAACAAGCAACCCAACTATGAAGAGAACCCTATGAGAGTTCATAAGAGTGATAGACCCCATCTAGATCATACAAGAGATAAAGGTCAGACGCCTAACCTACAACACCCTAACAGCATAGAGAGCAGCCTAAACCCAACCTACTACGACCAGAGATAGGGATCAATTTTGCAACAAAGCACTGTTTAGAAAACTTTTTTAGCCTGTGATTTATGCCACAACTTGAGTATAATTCTTGGCAGCTGAAGTCGGTGTGGAAGTTAAGAGTAGTATGATAGGGCTTCTAACACTCATAACCCAGAGCGTATCTCAAATTTCAGAAGATGAGATAGGGTTGTTCGTGGAGAAGATAATGGAGCATAAACAGAACAAGATTCTCGTGATGGGGGCTGGGAGAAGTGGAATGGTAGGTAGAGCTTTCGCACTTAGACTTCTGCACCTAGGCTACCAAGTCCACATATTAGGCGATACACTGGTTCCATCGATAGGTGAGAAGGATCTAGTTATAGCGATTTCAGGCTCAGGCGCAACAAAACTCGTGGTAGCGGCGGCTGAGGCGGCCAAGGCGGTAGGTGCAGAAATAGTGGCTGTCACTTCCTTCCCCGACTCTCCTATAGCCAAGCTTGCAGACCTAAAGGTCATCGTAAAAGGTAGAGTTATGGATCATAAGCAGAGCAGAGAAGACTACTTCGCAAGGCAGATACTTGGGCTGCACGAACCTTTAGCGCCGCTGGGCACACTATTTGAAGACTCGTGTATGGTTTTCTTCGATGCGGTAGTCTCTGTGCTACTTGAGAAACATAGGCTCAGCGAATTAGAGATGAGAAATAGGCACGCGAATATAGAGTAGAATATTCGGGTAAATTAAAAACATGTATAAATAGTGGAGCTTATAGGCTGATAATTAGACCAAGGGAAGGTGTGGCTGATGCCGAAGTATAAGACTACAGCTGAGATCATGAAGATCATAGGCAATAAGAACCAGATTCGAAAGGCCTAGTCCACATAGGACTGGCCCGAATAATTTTGGTGTCATTGCCCACGTAGATCACGGTAAAACTACGATGAGCGATAGCCTACTTGCTGCCTGCGGGCTACTAAGCCCATCTGTAGCAGGGCAAGCTTTGGCCTTGGACTACATGGATCTTGAGCAGCAGAGGCAGATGACCATCAAAGCGGCTAACGTTACACTCTATTATGAATATAACAACACACCCTACGTTTTGAATATGATCGACACACCAGGGCACATAGACTTTACCGGTAGGGTTACAAGGAGCCTTAGGGCTATTGATGGTGCTGTAGTCGTAACAGATGCTGTCGAAGGTGTTATGACCCAGACGGAGACGGTAACCCGTCAAGCCCTTGAGGAGAGGGTTAGACCAGTACTCTACATAAATAAGATAGATCGGCTGGTAAAGGAGCTTAGGCTTACACCGGAGCGGATGCAGCAGTGGCTTGCCGGTATAGTGAACGACTTCAACCACCTTATATCCATCTACGCTGAACCAGAATACAGAGAAAAGTGGAAGGTCAGTATACAGGATAACAGCGTAGCCTTCGGCTCAGCCAAGGACAGATGGGGGTTTAACCTAGAGATCGCGCAGAAGAAGGGAATAAGGTTCAGCGATGTGTATGACGCATACACTAAAGGCTCAGCTTCAGAGCTCGCCCAAAACTTCCCCTTACACGAAGCGATCTTGACTATGGTGATCAAGCACCACCCACCGCCAGACGTTGCCCAAAGATACCGTATCCCAAGAATTTGGAAAGGTGATTTAGATTCAGATGTTGGTAGAGCGCTTTTGAGCTGTGATGAAAAGGGGCCTATAGTTATGATGGTTACAAATGTTGTAGTAGATCCTCAGGCTGGGGTGGTCGCTACAGGTAGGCTCTTCTCAGGCACCGTTAGAGACGGAGATAAGGTGTATCTTATAGGCTCTAAACGAGAAGAGAGGGTCCAGTCGGTCAACATGTTCATGGGGCCGTATAGGGAGATAATAGGCGAACTTGCTGCAGGTAACATACCAGCGCTACTTGGGCTTGAACACGCCAGAGCTGGCGAAACTTTATCCTCGGTAAAGGACCTCGTCCCGTTTGAATCGATAAAATATGTGTCTGAGCCTGTAGTCACTGTGGCCGTCGAGCCGAAGCTTCCAAGAGATTTGCCCAAGCTCGTGGATGCACTACGTAGACTAAGCATAGAAGACCCAAACCTCGTAGTCAAGATCAATGAAGAGACAGGTGAGATGCTTATGTCTGGCATGGGTGTGTTACACCTAGAAATAGCTACAACACTCATTCAGCAGCAGGGGTTAGAGATCATAACATCAAAACCGCTAATCAACTACAGAGAAACCATACGGAGTTCAGCCGGGCCTGTTATGGCGAAGTCTCCTAATAAGCATAACAAGATCTACATCAAAGTAGCCCCCCTTACAGAAGAGGAGATCAACCTCATAAGAACCGGGCGAATAAACGAGAACCTGGATAGGAAGGAGATCGCCAAGATACTTAGAGAGCTCGGTTGGGATGCTGAAGAAGCTAGAAGCGTAGTTGCAGTAGATGAAAGAGGTAATCTACTACTCGACTTGACAAAGGGTGTGCAGTTCCTTCAGGAGTCACTCGACTCTATTAGAGCAGGGTTTGTTGACGTGATGATGACAGGAGCTTTAGCTCACGAATACACTAGGGGTGTGAAGGTTATTCTCCACCATTTTGTTCCCCACGAAGACCCTGCGCACAGAACTTACGCCCAGCTTATGCCTGCTACGAGAAGAGCGATATTGGGTGCTCTGCTCTCAGCCGACCCTATTCTACTTGAACCTATGCTCGGTATAGAGGTGAAGTGCCCTGTTGACATGATAGGTTCTGTTGCTGGAGTTATATCCGCCAAGCGTGGAAAGACGTTGAACATCATCCAGAAGGAGACGATGGCTATAATAGAAGGTGAGGTGCCTACATCAGAAACCTTCGACCTATCAGAAGTTATGCGTGGTGCTACAGCAGGAAAAGCGCTTTGGAACACACACTTCAAATCATGGTCTCCTGTCCCTAGCTCGCTGATGATGAATGTGATAAGAGAGATCAGAAAGAGGAAGGGGCTTCCTGAAGAGCCACCTAGGGCAGAAGAGTTCATCGACAAGGAGTGAGCTATTCAACCCAATGAGTCAAGCAGACCTCTAACGACCCCGCTACATATACGATTGGAAGCCGATTCTTTAAACCTCAAAAGCTTGCTCTGATCAAAGCCGCTCCTAGCGTACTCCTCAGCCTGCAGAGCCATTTCAAAGGCATCAACCTCACGCACAAGCTTAGCTTCACTACTTTCACCCCTAACCCACTCTTTCCAAGCGTCGATGTAAAGCGTTTTTATCCGCTCTGGTAAATCTATCAGAATGAGTTTCATAGCTTCATCTTCGATAGCGATTTTATCAACCCCCTCATTTACCTGCTCAGGCGTTAAGTCCCCTATGATCGACTCTGCAAGATCGTGTATGAGGGCCATCCTCACCACTTTGAGCGTATCTAAACCGGTTAGGTCGCTCAGAAGCGCGGCTGCTAAACAAACTCTAAAGACGTGGTCTGCTACTGATTCAGCATCTTCTATATTCGCCTTGGTCACCCAGCCTGTGCGCGGTATCTGTTTAAGCCTACCTGCTCTCATCAAAAGCTTCAGAATACCCTCCAACCGCTTATCAACCCTAGATGCGTGTTAGCTGATGTAGCCTAGATCCTTTTTCTCCGGCTGCGCCTCTGAGGCAGACTTCCTCATCGATTCGAGTATGCTCCTCAGCACTTCACCTTGCTTAGCGCGCTCTTCAAGCGGTGTTAGATCTAAATCCAAACCCAGCACCCTCTTAAGCAGGGAGAGAACGGCGTAAGAAGCCTTCGGATCCATCACATAGCCAGAGGTTTCACCAAGTAGGCAGGCACCATCCATGCCCCTTAAGGCAGCTAGACCTATCATTAACCCATTCATCCCGGTGATCGTACCCTCACTCATGACGCTCGCTCCGCTCTGAATTAGCGTCTTAAGTAGCTCAGGGTTAGTCGCTGTCCCAAATACTCTAGGGGTCTTGACAAATTGACCGGTGATATACGCTGCTAGAGTAAAGACTCTCTTAACACCTAACTCCTCTGCAAGATCCAAGACCTTGTTTGAAAGCTCATATTCAGCTTCAGGGTTCACTGGCTGCGAGTCACCAGTGTAGAGAAGCAGGTCTCGATTCTGCCCAAGAACATAGGACACCTCATGTTTACTGAGCTCAGCAGAACCATCAGCTCTAATCAAGACGTGGGGTGGAAAGTGGTATGAATATATCGTGGCAAGGGGAGTTGCCTTAAGCTCGCTGACAAGGAAGTCTACCGCTATCTTCGCGACGTAACCGCTACCAGGAAGACCGCAGATCAGCACCGGCTCTTTAAGTTTCGGCTTATCTAAAACCTTGATTTTAATCATCCTCAGCTGCTCCTATAACTCATACAACACCCTACCTTATATCTATACTTCTCACCTAGATGGTAGAATACCGCTAACCGAAGCCAAAAGTGCAGCGAAGCTTAAAGTGAAGGTCAAGAGCCACAACTTCCTACTCCAAATCAAAACCTTCCTCCCATCTAACGCAGCGAAGGGTAGAAGATTAAAGACCGCTATAATAGCATTCACGTAGATACCATAATCAAGCACAGTAGTAGCCCAAAACACACCGCTAGGAACAAGTAGACGAGCAGCGTAAAGCACCGCTACAAGAATAAGGTTAGTTAAGGGCCCACTTATGGCAACCTTACCTATAGCATCAAATCCAGCAGCGCCGACAACTAAGACTGCGCCTGGAGCGATGATCTTAAATGGTGAAACTATGCTTATCGCTGTGAGAAAAGCACCGTAAGGCTCGAGCCTAAACTCAGCCCAGAGGCCTAGCGTCTTTGCCGAGAAGCGGTGAGCTAACTCATGAAGAATAAATGATGCTAGAAAGATTAGAGCAGTCGCTGTTAAAACGGTTAGATCACTCCTCCAGCCGGCTAAGGAGATGCCGACTAGGAGAACTAGGGTCGAAGCCAAAGATAGATGCTTCGCCTCAGTTGAGCCTAAGCGGGTTATACCAACCCGCCTTCGCTTCACGTGATTTATGGTCTTCTTTACACCACCCCACCTCCATGCTGGAGGTTTAGCTAACCAAATATCTGGGCAGCTATGATTCTCAGGAAGCCTATGCTCAGAGCAGAAGAAGCCACCACAATAAGCACATTTGAAAGGAAGAGCTTCAGACTTCCCGCAGATGCGACAAGCCAACCCCATTATCTCCTATTGACAACCACAGCCAATCTTCTTAAGCACTTCGCTACAAGACTTCATCAGATTCAATCAAAGGCACAAAGACACATTCAGTAACATCCTTAACATCAAACTTATCAGCAGATATCTTAACAAGCTTCTTAAGCGTCTGAGACCATGGGCCTCCTACTGGTATCAGAAGTATCCCACCTTGCTTAGTCTGCTTCTTAAGATACTTAGGTATGGTGGAAGCAGCCGCCGTCACCACAACCCTATCATATATCTCCTCTTCTGACCTAGGAGGGTACCCCAGGCATCCGTCACCCAGAACCACCTTCACAGTACCTCCATAACCAGTAGCCTCAAGGTTACGTTTAGCAAACTCAACAAGCTCAGGGATACGCTCTATAGAGACAACACACCCTTCTGAACCAACGATTTCAGCCATAAGGGCTGCGGAGTAGCCGCTGCCACAGCCAACCTCCAGAACCTTAAAACCTCTCTTAAGCTCCATCTCCTCCAGCATAATAGCAACCATATGCGGCGCTGAAATGGTCTGCCTTGTCTTCCCTAGAGGTAGAGGGATGTCAAGATAAGCGTTCTCAACTTCATCTTCCCAAACAAACTTCTCTCTAGGCACCTTCAGAAAGGCTAATTCAACACTGCCTGACTTAATCAGACCCTCCTCCTTTAAATTTTTAACTAGGATACGCCTCCGCTCCTCAAAAGCCATACTCACCCCCATAACTACACCTCAACTAACGCTAAACCAGCGTTCAAGTGTCTCAGACGACTTCTTCTCAGCCGCCTTCAACTTTTCGAGAGCTGACTTTACCCGCTCCTCTGAAAAGCTACGCTCCACGCAGAGAAAATCCACGATACCTTCTTCATCAACCTCACCCCACTTAACCTCGACCTGCGTAGAAACCTTTGGGTTCAGAAATATCGATCTTATAGAATCGTAGTCTACCTCAGCCAAAGCATCCTTAATCTCCGGCACGTTCTCAAGCCCACCATACTGCTTAATATACTTCAACGCCTTAACCGGACCGATTCCTCTGAAGCCATCAGGGTTAAAGTCTGTGCCTAACAGTATGCCCAGATCGACCAGCTGCTGCCTCGTTAACCCAAGCTCCTTTAAAACAGTTTGGAGCTCGATCTCCTCCGGCTCAACCTCAACATACAGGGGTTTATTTGGTAGCTTCCTTCTACCAGATATGGCTACGTTTCTTACGAGGCGGAATGCACCGAATAGAAGTGAATCGTAGTCTTGACTCGCCGCGTGTGTTGCAACACCTATCTTGGTTAAGTGCGCTGCTGTGGCCTCGCCTTCAGAGGGCGCTTCAACCCAAGGTATCCCAAGAAGGTTAAGTAGAGTCTTGGTATCCTCAACCATATAATCTTTAATTATAGAGGTGAATTGAGCGTATTTCCTGGCAGCTTCATAGTCCCCTCGAGACAAAGCGTCAGCGTATTTGACCACCGCCTCCTCTTTCACACGCCTCCTACGCGCTATCTCCGCAGCCTTAAGACTTGGGGGCTGACCATCCAAGATGTAAATTGGTTTTATGCCTAAAGACAGTAGGTTCACATTTCTGTAGAAAAGGCCACTAAGGTGGCTGGTTATCCTCCCACTCCTATCCCTAAGCGGCTCGCCTTGCTCACCTCTTATTACAGCTAAAAACTGATATAATGTGTTGTATGCGTCTACCGCGATTATGCAGCCACGCAGATCCTCTAACCTCACCCTCCTCTTTGGCACTATGTCGCCTAAATCTACTCCCATAGCCAACATAGACACTACTTGGATAAATTTATCTTTGGCTCCTACTAAGATTAACTGCAGTTGGCTGGCTGGCGGTGTGAGAACTGCAGCTACCTGCACACCTCTATTAACCTATATGAGCGTATACCAAGCAGATGCCCTATCTGCGGTTCAAGGAGGCTAAGAATCTTAAGCGAAGAACCGCTGCACCCATACCTAAGCGAATATGTCAAAAGACTGTCAAGACTGAAGACGATGAAAGTAGACGAAGGTGAAGAAGAGAGGAAGAGGTTAAAGGAGCTAGGCATACACGTGCTCCTCGAAGATGAGAATAGGGGGGAGCTAAAAGATTACCTAACAAAAGAAGAGGCAAACGAATATCTGAAGATGGTCAAAGAATATGACTCAGCTTTAGCGGTCCTTGGAGGCGCTGTAGTAGTTGTCGAAAAGAATTCAAAGATCAGACAACTACTCGGCGTAAGCACAGCCAAGCTAGGTGAACTTATCAGAGCGGCAGAAGGTTAAGTTGACTGAAGCGCTTCAACAACCTCTATTCTCCTCTTATCCTTTCCAGCCCAACTCACACTTATTAAGCCTAAAATTTCGAGCTTCAGCAAAACCTTATTAAGCGTTAACATATTCACATCAAACCCACTCTTCACCAATTCGTTCAGCAGATCCGTATCAGTAATATTTTTAGCCTGCTTGATCTTTTCATACACGTAGTTCTTAAGCAGAGGCCTCACCACAAACCCCTCTAATAAACTGATTAACCTTCGTAGATGATGTATTTAAGTGTAGAAGAGCTTCTGAGCGCCGCCAACTCTACTGCTGATCTGCTGATTCAATGAGTTATACCAGGATTCAACATCATTAGTTATCGACGGTCTAACCTTACTCAAAGCGCTTTGAAAATCAGCCAACCTAACCGCTGAAGGGGCGCTAGAATCGCGTAAAGCGGATATACCAGCTTCTCTAACAAGCGCCTGCAGATCCGCACCTGAATATCCTTGGGTCTGTTTAGCAATATCCTCTAACCTAACATCTTGCGCTAAAGGCATATTGGCTGTAAGTATGCGTAACACCTCCAACCTACTTCTCTCATCAGGTGGATGGACATAAACCAAGAGGTCAAGCCTGCCAGGTCTTAAGAGCGCAGGGTCTATAAGATCTGGTCGATTTGTAGCGGCTACAATAAAGACCCCTGAAGTCTCTCTTACACCGTCTATCTCTGTCAGAAGCTGGCTTAGAATCTTCTCTGAGCTTTGGTATTCATCTACAGGTAAACGTGACCTCGCTATTGAATCGACTTCGTCGAAGAAGAGTATGCAAGGCGAGGAAAACTTAGCTTTGCGGAAGATGTTGCGGATAGCTTTTTCAGACTCACCAACCCATTTTGATAGGAACTCAGGGCCGTGGACTGTAATGAGGTTTGCTCCGCTCTCATACGCTAATGCGTGCGCGAGCATAGTCTTCCCGCAGCCTGGTGGCCCATATATTAGCACACCTGAAGCTGGCTTTATCCCTAATCTTCTAAACCGCTCAGGATACTTTATAGCCCAGATTACATTCTCTATCAAAGTCTCCTTTACCTTAGCTAAACCCCCTATGTCGCACCACCTTATCTTAGGAGACTCGACGTAGAACTCCCGCAAAGCGCTTGGAACTATCTGCTTCATCGCTTCTTGAAAATCTGATAACTTTACAATCATCTTCTCAAGAATCTCTGGTGGAATCTTTTCACTCTTAAGATCTACATCAGGAATATGTCTACGTAACGCATTAAGCGCAGCCTCTTGACACAACGCGTGAATATCGGCTCCCGTATAACCGTGTAGGGATAAAGCAAGGGATTCTAAGTCAACATCTTCATCTAAAGGCATTCCTCGAGTGTGTATCTGCAGTATCTCAAGCCTAGACGCCTGATTTGGGACACCTATTTCAATCTCCTTATCGAATCTACCTGGTCTACGAAGCGCTGGATCTAGCGATTCTGGCCTATTGGTCGCGCCTATTACGATAACTGAGCGTCTCTCTGAGATGCCATCCATAAGGGCTAGGAGCTGCGCAACAACACGCTTCTCTACATCACCTATAACCTCTTCTCTCTTGGGCGCTATAGCATCTATCTCATCTATGAAGATTATGCTGGGAGCGTTCTCGGAAGCTTCTTTGAAGATTTCACGCAATCTAGCCTCGCTTTCACCATAATACTTATTCATGATTTCAGGGCCGCTTATGCTAAAGAAACAAGCATCGCATTCATTAGCCAGGGCTCTGGCTAGCAGCGTTTTACCGCAGCCAGGTGGACCATATAGCAGCACTCCAGAAGGAGGTTTGATGCCTAAACGTCGAAAGACCTCTGGGTGTTTGAGCGGTGTCTCTATCATCTCTCTTAAGCGTTTGATTTCTCTGCTTAAGCCACCTATGTCATCGAAGGTCACAGTAGATACCAAGCTTGAGGCTTTATCTGACTCTACGCTGATCTCCAGTTCCGATGTTTCACTGATTACCACAACCCCCTTCGGATTTGTTTCTACAACTTTAAAGTTAACCGAATTTCCCAGTATCATAACGGTGAGACTCTGCCCTTCGAGCACTGGTACACCTTTGAGCCTATTCTTTACGAATTCAGATAAAGCTTCGTCAACGATGAGCTTGGCCCCAGTTGGCGTAAGCTTAATAGATGCGGCATCCTTAGTATGTGCCCTTCTTACAATAGCGTATTCGTTCAAGGAGAGGCCGGCGTTCTTCCTCGTCAACCAGTCGAGCCTAATTATCTGGCTGTTCCGCTCATCTTCGTCAAGTGGCAATGCGATCGCCGCTGTGCTCTGCCTTCCTACTATCTCCACAATCTCGCCATCTTTTATGCGAAGCCGCTTCATAACCGTTGGAGGAATTCTAGCCCTACACTTCGCTACATCCCTATGTTTAGCTTCGCTGACCTTGAGCCTAACCGCATCCACACGGCTTACCCTAACCAACGTTAGATACCTT
>CALJAQ010000188.1 GCA_938029515.1 uncultured Nitrososphaerales archaeon | reverse complement strand
GTCTTTTACCATGTATCTGGGCTTTGGTTGACTACAGCACTTCTAGTGGGCTTAGACTTTATAGTCTTCTCAGCTTTCCTATACCTCTATAGAGCCGCCTACTACCCATACGTGAGTAAAAAGTTAGGCTGACTAGATCTCCCCCTTCTTTACATCCTCTAATATAACCTTTACAGCATTATACCCCGGCGCCCCACTTACACCACCCCCTGGATGTGTTGAGGCGCCACACATATAGAGCCCTTTAATAGGTGTGCGATAGTTTGACCAACCTGGGAAGGGGCGTAAGGCCATAGATTGATCAAGGGTTGCGCTTCCTATACATGGGTCTCCGAGGATTATGTTTGGAGCTATGTTTTGAATGTCTTCAGGCGAGTGGACGACCCTCTTTAGTACGATCTTTTTGATGTTTGGCGCGTATTCTGATATTACATCTATGGCTCTATCTGCAAACTTTTCTTTTACATCACCCCACTTTCCGCGAATGAGTTTTGCCGGCGCTCTTACGAAGGCCCATAGAATGTGCTTGCCCTGTGGTGCTCTTGATGGGTCGTATAGGGTTGTGTTATCTATCGTTATAAAGGGGCGTTTAGGTGGGATTCCGTTGCTGCATTGGTTGTATGCTTCTGAAATGTAACGAAGCGATGATCCTATCTGAACTATCCCAGCTTTCTGTAACTCTTCAGGCTTATAGTCCAACCAATTGTTTAATGCTGCGTGTACCATAACTTCTGTGACTCTAGAGTATCTGAAGCGCTCGACCTTCTTGACGAAGCTTGGTTCAAGATAGTCTTTACCCACTAAGTTAAAGAATAGGGTTTTAGGCTCGATGTTAGAGACGATTCCACGTTTAGCTTCGATTTCCTGCCCATTCTTTAATCTAACACCTTTTGCAGCGCAATCTTTCACTAATATCTGGGTGACTTCAGTGTTTGTAGCAATAACGCCTCCGTGAGCTTTAAAGCATAGAGCTAAGGCATCAGCTAGAGTCTTTATGCCACCAACTGGTATACCGCAGCCCTTCTCTTGCAGAAGACCGTAGAAGACCAATATTATCGGTACGCTACCACTATCTTCAGGAGCGTAAGGCACGTGGTTACAAGCCCATAAAGCTAGAAAAGCCTTAACCTCCTCAGATTCAAAATTCTCATCTAGATAATCTCTTGCAGACATAAACATGAGCCTTATAAACTCCTGCCCCTCTTCACTCTCTTCTAGAAGCGTCATAAGTGTGCCTAAAGGTAGAGGAGGACCGTAGAGGCCGCTGAGAAGCGTATCTTTACCACTTATGTAGAAATGGTAGAGCTCCTCAAGCGCTTTCGCATCCTTCTTCGAGTAGCGTTCAACAGTTTTGTAAGTCAGCTTCGGATCCCTATAGATCATTATGGCCGAGCCGTCTTTAAACGGTGTTCCAGCAACAGGGTCTGGGTTCAGCTCTCTGTAACCAAATCTTTCGAGCTCAAGTTCCTGCTGGATAGGCCCAGCCTTAAATATGTTGATGGAAGTTGCTAACACATCGTGCTTAAACCCTGGTAGAGTAATCTCTTCAGTTATAGCTCCTCCTCCAACTACACTTTTCTTTTCTAGAAGTAATGTTTTAAAGCCAGCCTTAGCCAAGTAGCAAGCTGCCGTTAAACCGTTTACGCCCCCTCCTACTACTATGAAGTCAAATAAAGCTACAGAAGCCATACATACCAACACCTTCAAATAACTATATTAGTTTTACGAATCTTAAGGTGTATACTGTCAAGTTATTGGTGTTGCTGGTGGTCTTTTTAGGGTTTGGTGAGGTCTTATAAAGTTGTACCATAGGACGAAGAGCCTTATGAGAAGTTTGATCGCGAGGGTCGGCTTTTTTCCTTAATGAGAAGTTGTTGGAGAAGCGCCTTGTCCGTGCTTTCATGGTTCTGAACAAACGCTCTATGCGGTTTCTTTCGCCGAAGGGTCTGTGCTTCCATTCAAGGGCTTTGAAGGCTTCAGGGTACCCAGGGGCCTTTATCCACGATTATGACTGGCTTATTCGTGCATGTTTGAAGCATTCTTTTCAGGAAGGCTTCCGCATGGAGGATGCTCCTCTGCCAAGAAACCCATACCGCAAGAAGCTCACGCGCATCCACGTCGATTGCAGCCCAAACATAGCACCATTCGCCATCAGCCTTGATCTTAGCCTCCTCGACGGCTATCATACGCTTAGGCTTAGCCTCAACCTTGACTGCCACTTGCTCCAGCTTCTTAACCCAAAGCCTTACAGCCTCGTTGCTGCATGGAACAACCCTCAGGGCGTAGGTTATATCCCTGTAGCTCAAACCGGCCATGTAAAGCAGGACAGCCCTAACCTTAGCATGCAACGAAAACCTATTAACCCTGAATAAACCACCATCCTTAAGGGCTTTGAGGAGCTACTTGATAGGCATCACCTCCAAAAGCGGCTTCTCAAAGCCCCCCTAAAAAATAACTTGACAGTATCCTTAAGGTGTGTAGCTGTAGATGAGCTGAAGGAGGGTGGATACCATCTCTTCATCTGCTCAGCTGTAGATGTGGATGCCAAGTAGATTCTGGTTGTGTATGCGTCTTATCAACGTTCTTCTCTGAACGCATACCTGTTCATAAGGGGGTCTTGGTAGGTTGTAGGTGAGCCTCTTGTAGAAGGGGGCTTGGTATCCTTG
>CALJAQ010000187.1 GCA_938029515.1 uncultured Nitrososphaerales archaeon | reverse complement strand
ATCTTTTCTTACTGACCCAAGTTAACTCGAGGTGCTGCCCCTCTGTAGTCTCATTTACCATCTTGCAGAACTCTCCGAGGATCGTTAAAGTCTTACTCTCACCGACGTATCTCTTGTTCTCAAGTAGGATCTCCCACATCTTCCCATGCAGCGCATCACCCACGTTGATTGCCATAGGTATACCGAATTTTCTATGCAGCACAGGCTGCCCTCTTCTCATCTCAGAATCATCTTCGATATCATCATGTATCAGAACCCAGCTCTGAAAGATCTCTATAGCTGCAGCGGTAGGTATGCAGACACTTCTTTGACCACCGAAAGCTTCGCACGTAAGCATGCATAAAGCAGCCCTCAACCCTTTGCTAGGCCTTGAAGGGTAGTCCCTTAGCATCCCGTAAAAGGTTTTAACATCAGAATGATTATGGGACTTGGGGAGCTTCTCATCTATGTATGTGTAGACCTCCTGCCTATATGCGCGAACTACATCCTCTACATTCAAATCGTCGATCAAACAACCTACCATACCTATGCTTTAATACCTATCCCTTGTGGCCTGTCAAGATAAGGTGAACGGGAATAGACAAAATCACTAATGCAAACTTGATATAGAATTTAGTCCATTTCTGTCTAACCCATTATCTTGACAAGCCCTTCTAAGGTTAGGTCTGGCCTAATGGGCTGACTTCTACACTCAATTTCCTCTTTAAGGCTTCAACAAGCTTCTTAACACCATTCGGTGTAACCGATTCTTTTGAGCTTCATTAAAACGCAGCCTTTACGTATAAAAGCTAGCGGAGCTTGCTTTTAGCGCTTTAGACGACTACACCACGATACCAACTGCATCTACTAGTTTATAACACACCGATTCTCTGTGAAGGAGTTGAGCACTTCTTTTCAGACACCACTATATCCAAATCCTTTATGAGTGCTGCCTCCACTTTACTGTCTTCGTAGTCGAATCTACATACCCTAAGGTTGGTTATAACCAATAGTGTTCTACACACTTTTTAAAGAGGGCAGCTCAACACTATAACACCTCTTCACCGAGTGTGAAGCCGCTCAACCTAGCTCTTCCTCTACTCTTGAAAAGAAACTCATATCCAAACTTATATCGATTCTTTGTGGCGCTTCTCTAACACTTAACGCGAACGAGCTACCCAGACAACTAACGTTTACACATCATAAATTAGCCTTCCTTCAGCAACGATAAATTAATCTACCACTAATGGGTAAGCATAAGCCAGCCGGCCACAGCACACGGGCTCGACCTGGTCTCATTCCGAACCCAGAAGTCAAACCGTGTGTCGCCGCCGCTTTAGTGAAGTCCGCAAGGCTTCGCGAATCGGCGGTGCCGGCGCCTTTACATCTTGGTAAGGAAAATGCTTAAAGAGTGGTGTCTTCGCATCTAGCATAGAGTAAGGGTAGTTGGATTGCTTCCTATGCAGTTAGGCCCTGGGCAGTTCGGTGATAATACGCTATATCTTCTGCTTTTTTACTTACCTTTCTTGCTCTTCCTTTTTTACGGTCAGAGGATTCAAGCTTTTATGATTCTTGGTGAAGTTTCTAGGGCGCTCGGTAAGCTTAAGATTATGCGTGAAAGGTCTAGGAAGGAGGTTATAGACTATCTGGTTAATCATCTTAAGCCTAAGTCTGATCCGCAGGAGCAAGTAGATCAGCTTCTCGAATACTTCACTATTATGCCAGTAGACTTGGATCCTTCTGGCATCGTTAAGAAGATTGAGCATGTTGTGACTGTTAGAAACGATAGGATACGCTCAGAGATCAGAAGGTTAGCGCCTGAAACTGATTTGGTTAAGGTGAGCACCGCTGAGAATATACTTGAGGCAGCTTCATCGATCAACTACATCTACAAACTGGTTAGACATTTTTACCTATTAGGTAAAAGAACATCAAACATCTACATACTTGTGCAGCTTCAGATGATCATGCCTATGATACTTCAAGAAGCAGATGCTTTGGTAAACGCGCTGGAAGCATTTAAACTGTCTCAACCTATAGGCGACGGCATCGGCCCTATGGTTGTTGGTAGGATGATGCTTAACCACGAGAAGCTGGATATATCAAAAGATACTGTGATGGTAAAGACAGAATACAAGGATAGAAGCCTCTATTTGATAAAAGCCGTTGGGCCAGGTGGTAATGTAGGTGAACCTGGTAATGCTGTTGAGAGGCTGATTAACGAGATGGGTGTAAAGATTAACAGCGTAATTATGATCGATGCAGCCCTAAAGCTGGAGGGTGAAAAGACCGGTGAGGTGGCTGAGGGAGTTGGTGCAGCTATAGGTGGCATAGGTGTAGACCGCTTTAAGATAGAGGAGGTTGCCACTAAGATGAACATACCTCTCTACGCAGTAGTCATTAAGCAGTCTCTTATAGATGCGATATCGGTGATGAGAAAGGAGATAGCCGAAGCAGCTGATAAAGTGACCAAGATCGTATATAGGCTCATAGAGGAAAAGACGCAGCCACACGATAACGTGCTGATAGTTGGCGTAGGCAACACTCTGGGGGTGGCTCAATAGAGATGGCTACGATGATACCGTCAATAGGCGAAAAAAGGGGTAAGCAGATCGTCTACACTATAGAGGAGTGTATGAGCTGCGGCGAAAAGAAAAAACGAGCCTTCACATTAGGCGATTATGTTTATAAAAAAGGTGGGCAATGTAATAAGTGCAGCGGAAGCATCTTAATAACAATGATCTACGCTGAGCCGATGAAAGCTACTCAGTAAGGACTACAACACCGTTCTCAACAGGAGTAACCGTGTGTTCAGCCTGCGCTACAAACTCGCTTCTAGCCTCAACTAACATAGGATAGCCTCTTAAAACACGCTTCTGAATCAGAGTCTTCACCGCATGCTCCAACCAAGCTGCGTCACCAAGATCTCTAATCTGCCTATAGGTGAATGGTAGGGTTCGAAACCTAGACCAGAGCTCGTCTGCAAAGAGGTTCAACGAAGAGTCGCCTAAGGGTTTCCGCGCAACAAGGCTAAAGATGTTAGTTGAAGGGCCATTGACTACTACGCCAGCGCCCTTCTGAGTTGTAGCGAAAGGCTCGATAGCGTAGACTTGGCCTAGCTTAAGACTTGGTGTGCCTGCTGTGTAGGTATTAGGTATAGATAATCCAGCGTGAACGGCATACGGTGCTATTGCGTGCCCTGAAAGGTTGACTATGGGTTTGAACCCTAGGCGTTGAGCCGCTGTCTGGACAGCTCTACCTACTTCACCTGCCTTAACATCAGCTTTAATGACCTTCAACGCTTCTTGAAGCATAACTTCAACCGCTCTAACCATAGCATCATATTTTACGTTGAACGATAGGGTGAAGGCTGTGTCAACGATATAGCCGTTTATATGTACGCCGAAGTCAACTTTAACAACGTCCCCCTCCCTTACCTTAAGATCATCGTTGATTTGAGGTGTGTAATGCGCTGCTACACTGTTTAGGCAGATGTTGCAAGGGAACGCGGGTTGAGCGCCTCTACTTACAACGCTCTGCTCCACCGCTTCAGCTATATCAATCAGCTTTGAACCTATATTAATGCTCTTCTTAACTCTCTCCCTGACTTCTGAAGCGATTTTACCTGCCTTAAAATATTCTTCTGCTAGAGGCAACGTACCCAACCCATCTGGAAGCGTAATATTAATTGTTAAGGGGGGATAGCGACCAAGACTACACATCCAACCTTCTTAACAATCGCATACTCATCTTTTGTAAGCACAGGTCCAAGCCTACCTGGCTTATCGCACCCCATAATAATCAACTCCACACCCTCTTCAACCGCAAACTCAGTAACATCACGCCCAACATCTCTTACAGGTAGTATACGTGGTGTAAAGAGCCTCCCCAGTGATGTTATGGCTAGAGCTATCTTCTGAGAGAAGTCTCTCTCAATGACTCTAAAGACCTTTGAAACCTCTGTCGCGTCGATCGGAGTCACCGCAGGTATCTTCAACACGTTCACAGCGATAAGCTCGCAACTGGGGGTTGAAAGGGAGCTTGTGAATATTGCAGCGAGGATCAGAGGTTCCTTATAGAACCGGTTCTCCAATATTATAACCATTATCTTTCTAGGCTGCTTTGTAATTCGTGCACCTCTAAAGGCGCTTTCAACTAATATTACTGGAATATCCGCCATTCTGGCCACTCTATCTGATATTCTCCCTAACAGTTCACGTAAAAAAGACTCTCTGTGCGCAGACATAATGATCGCTTGACAACCCTCTTCCTTAGCGGCATTTATTATGCTCTTAGAGATCGCTGCTGCGTCATCCGCATCAACTATATACCCGCTTTCCTTCATTACATAAGTGACGTTAAACGACTTGGCGTGCTCCCAAATGCTTCTAACCGCCTTATCCTTCGCCGCTTCTGTATCAGCCTCAGTCTTGACGTGATATACGATCACCTTCGACCCACAATACTCAGCTACAGCAAACGCTGCCAGCAAAGCGTTCTCTTCACGCGGCTCATAGGCTAGAGGAATCAGAATAGGGGAATTATCCCAACCCCATTCTACTCTCTCTTTTTCTGCTGACCTCTTTACCACATCATACCCTTTTCACATACGGATACTTAATTGCTTTACCGTTAACAATAAGTACCCTCTATGGGCCCGCAGACCTTATATTTGGGCAGTATTAAGCTGATGCGTAACTTAAGTCTGCTAGAAGCGGTTATGATAGGCCTAGGCCCTACGATAGGTCCTACCATCTTTGTTGTACCTCGTCTTGCGGTTGAAGTGGCCGGTCCAGCAGCGGTCTTCACGTTCATTTTGGTTGGAATATTATCCCTCCTCATCGCATTAAACTATGCAGATATGAGTGCTAGGGTCTCGAGGGCTGGTGGAGGGTATTCGTTTGTCAGCTACGCATTTGGAGGTGTGCCAGCTTTCTTATCAGGTTGGTTTATGTGTGTAGGGAATGTCGCGTATGCTGCTTTAAGCGCATATACTGCTGCGATCACGCTTTCAAACCTACTACCTATCCCGATGGTGGAAATAGCTGCTCTCATACTAGCGGTGTTTATGGTGGTTAACTTGGTAGGTGTC
>CALJAQ010000186.1 GCA_938029515.1 uncultured Nitrososphaerales archaeon | reverse complement strand
AAATCGAGTATGCGCTGTAGAGATTTTATGCAGCTGCCTTTTGCAACTATTAGCCCAAGAAGCAAGCTCTCTACCGCCCTTGAGAAGCTCAGCAACACACCTCTACATGAGCTTATAGTGGTTGATGGCGATAACCCTGTTGGGATTATAGGTGAGCGTGAAGCCGCTTTCACACTATTCAACCTTTTGAGGGTTGAGCAGATAAGGCACTTCGACACATTCGTCAAGAGGCTTCTTGTGTTTGATGCTATGAGAAGGCTTACAGCAGCGTTAAGCTGTGAAGAAAGTTTAAAGGATATTGCTAAGTCTATGAGAAGCATTGGAGTTAACACGCTACCAGTAGTCAAAGAGGGAAAGATAGTTGGTTTAGTAAACAGAGATGATGTTTTTGAGAGGCTTATGAAGCTGACGAAGTGGTAAAGAGGGGTAAGGTGTAGATAGAGCTGAGATTTCTTGTAGACTCTATGCACGGAAGCTTGGCTAGAAAACTAAGAATCTACGGCTACGATGTAATATACGATACTAAATTAGGCGATAAAGACCTACTCAATAAGGCTGCTGAAGAAGACAGGTGGCTTCTAACTTCTGACCGAAGCCTCTACCTAACAGCATTAAAAAGAGGGGTAAAAGTGTGCTTACTCTTAGGTGGAGATGATGCCAGCAGGGCGGCTGAAGTGTTCAGAAAGATTGGTATAGAGCCGCCTACACTAAAGCCGGAGGCCTCAAGATGCCCAGTGTGCAACGGGCTACTTCAAATCTGCAACCCAGAAGAGGTTAGAGTTAAGCGTAAACCTAAGAGCACAAGCTATAGGTGCATAGTCTGCGGCAAACTCTATTGGATAGGAAGCCACTGGCCTAGAATTATGAGCTTCGATAGGCGTATAAGGCAGCTCCTTAAAGGACGTTATAGCAGGAGAAATGGCTATGGTTGAGCTTAGCGATGAAGACGGCGAACTACTAGTAAAGACGGCTAGACGAGCAGCAGAAGAATATGTAGTTAGCAGAAGGAGATTAAAGATAGACGGCGATCTCCAGAAGAGGTTCAGCGAAAAACGAGGGGTATTCGTTACGATAAACGCGTTGAAGGGGAGGGAGCACGAGCTTAGAGGATGTATAGGGTTGGTTCAACCTAACATACCCTTAAGTGAAGCGTTAATAGAAGCGACGATAAGCGCTGCTACAGCAGACCCACGCTTCGAACCAGTCAAAGCCAAGGAATTTGGCAGCCTAATCTTCGAAGTAAGTGTTCTAACACCTCCTAAGAGGCTTATAGCCTCCTCACCAAGAGAGTACCCCAACTTGATTAAGATAGGTAGAGACGGTTTGATCGTTGAATACAGGTTTCTGAGTGGGCTCCTACTTCCTCAAGTGCCTGTCGAAGAGGGGTGGGATGCTGAACAATACCTTTCCTACGCCTGCATGAAGGCTGGTGCACCTCCTGACGTTTGGCTTCTGCCTGAGACAAAGATCTATCGGTTTGAGGCAGAGGTCTTTGCTGAAGAAGAGCCTAATGGTAAAGTTGTTAGGAGAAGGCTGGTTTGAGGAGGAAGGCTTGGCTTGAAGAGGGTCTACTTCCCCGTCTTCGGCTCTGGTCTGGGTCATGCTGCTAGAATGGTTGCTTTAGCTTCGAAGCTTGTTGAGCTAGGCTTTGAAGTAGCCTTCTCATCCTACTATGAAGCAGCTGATTACGTGGAGCAGAGGGGCTTCGTCTGCTTTAGAGTACCTAGGTTGGATGTAGGTTGGACAGCGGCAGGTAAATTTGAGGGGCTTTTGAAGACTTCTAAGAGGCTGCCTTGGCATATAGCCACATTCATCCGTCAAACTGTGGTAGAGAGGAAGATTATGAAGAGGTGGAGACCAGATCTTGTTATTTCAGATTCACGCCTCTCAGCCGTTATCGCTGCAAAGAGCTTAAGTCTAAAATGCTTTGTAGTCACTAACCAACTACGCATACTCCTACCTCCTAAAAAGAGGAGCAAGCGGACAAAACCCATCGAACGATTTTTTAACGAGATCTTAGGCAAGCTATGGAACCTGGCGGATAGAATCTTCTTCCCAGACCTACCTCCACCGCTAACCGTCTCAGAAGAAAACCTCTGGTGGATCTCAGCTGTAAGAAAGAAAGCTGAATACATAGGCTTCCTCATTCAACCACCCAAAAAGAGCCTTACTGAACTTGAAGACGTTTTACTCAAACTGGGGTTAAGCAGAGATAAGCCCATAGTTTTTATTCAGGTCAGCGGCCCAGCCTTTACGAAACCTGCGCTCTTAAGAAAACTCCTTAAAGCTTCAACGTATCTAAAGGATTTTCAAGTAGTGGTATCTGAAGGTAGAGTTAAAGGAAGCACAGAAGTTAAAAGAATAGATTCGGTCTATTACTTCGAATGGTGCCCTATTAATGAGCAGCTTATGCAGCTCTCTGACATCCTTGTGGTAAGAGGGGGGCATTCAACCCTTGGCCTCGCGCTTCTAATTGGGAAGCCTATGCTCATCATACCTATAGCAGACCATAGTGAGCAGTTCAGCAACACAATCAAGATGATTAAGCTCGGGGCTGCCCTTTGGCTCGACCCACTCACATCAAGCCCTGAAGACATCCTTGAGTCTCTGCGTAGGCTTTATGTTGATGGCACCTATAGGGATAGAGTCAAGGGTCTTTCAAGTTTAGCTGCAAGGTATGATGGGTTAAGTAGGTTGGTTGAAGCGGTTGTTGAAGCGTTAAGGTAACGTGTCTACAATTTCGTGAGCATCTAAGAGACCCTTCTCCACCTCGATCTTCGAAGCGCGGCTTAAAGCATCTTTTACCGCAGCGTCTAAATCAGAAATCGGTCTTCCTGAAGTGTCTAGCACATTCAACATACCTTCGACTGAATCGAGCGGAAGCATAAGCTGAAGACCGATCTTATCGGCGTAAGCCAGCAGCTCACCGTTAGTCAGGAAGGATGTTGGTGGGAGTAGATAGACCCCTTCTCTACACACCTTCTCTACAACCTTCTTTAAGCTACTGCTGCTTAGAGTGAAGGGTAAAGAGACCGCTCCGACACCAACTTCTACAGCAGCCTTAATGGCTAAAGCTGCTGTAAATTCAAACCAACTGTAGCCCAAGCCGACATCTCCAGCCTTATGATTCTTCGCCGCATCAACATAAATTACTTGAACGCGCTTCTTTGGTACACATCGTCTTAGAAGAGTAAAAACTTCAAAAGAATGGTAGAGCTTTTTAGGGGAAGAAGGGTAGTTGATAATCAGATACTTAGCGTCGAAACCAGCCCTCTGTGTAAGCCAACCGCCTACGAGCGCTTTCACCGTAGGTTCAACTAATATTAGGCACTCTCCCAATGATCCGCAGGGTGAGCCTCCGAAACCCAAGTAGCGGTGCGTAAAGATGTACGCATCTTCTTTTGTGAGTAGAGCGTAGACCACTTTATTAGGCTTCTTTTCATCAGGTTTGGCGCCTCTATCACTCACTTCACCTACGAGTGTGGATATAGCTAAAGACTCCAGATCTTTTGGCTCAAAGTTCAAGTTTTGCGTCGCTTCAACCATAACGGTAAAACGCTCGTTTTCAAATATGCCCTTCTTACCCGCCCTTACTATAGCCTGCAGAACTTCATCAAACTCTGAATTTACCCGCTCAGCCAAAGCTGCGTAGGCTACGCCGGAGAACCTTGACACAGTTTCAGCGACTTCAACCTCATCTGAGGATTCTACCTCGATGATACCAGCTTTAACGTGGATGGAGAACCTTGAATCCGTAAAGGATGGGAGAGATTCTATTAGCAGCTGCTTCAGCAGATCTATCTGGGCAGCGGCTTCAGAAGACGGTTTGACGACGACGCATCGCATAGGCAAGTTCAACCATCCACCCTTATAAGAATCTAGCGAGCAACCTTACTGCGCTTAAAGGAAAGGAGATGCAAATTGGGAGTCGAGATTTCGGAAGCCTTTAGGTTACCTGAGGGCTCCTTGGTTAAGATCAGAGGCTGGGTCGCTTCAAAGTCAGAGATAGGAGGCCTCATCTTCATCACATTAAGAGATGGCACAGGCTACATTCAGGCAGCTGGTAAAAGAGGGGTTGTTGAAGAAGAAAGCTTTCAGAGGCTCAAAGAGGTCGCAAAGGAGACATCGGTAGAAGTAGAAGGAACCATACGAATAGATAGGAGGGCACCAAAGGGGAGAGAGGTAGCTATAAAATCTCTGAAGATCATAGCTTCGGCTGACAAGTGGCCTATAACAAAGAGCGCCGTTAAGTCAACATCTTTCCTCTATGACTACAGGCACCTCTCAATAAGAGGGCGTAAAGCTTCATCAGTAATCAAGATAAGGTGGGGCGTCATTAAAGCAGCCATAGAATTCTTCTCACAGCGAGGCTACTGCCTAATAAGCCCACCCACGATAGTTCAATCAGCCTGTGAAGGGGGGGCTACACTCTTTGAACTCGACTACTTTGGTCAGAAGGCTTACCTTAGTCAAAGTGCTCAATTCTACGAGGAGGCTGCGATATGCGCCTTAGGGAAAGTCTTCGTCATTCAACCAGCGTTTAGAGCGGAGAAGTCGAAGACGCCTAAACATCTGACCGAATTTTGGATGATAGAAGCAGAGAAGGCGTTTATGGATCAAGAGGAGAATATGAGGCTTCAAGAGGATCTTATCACATATATCTGTAAGAGAGTGGTGGAAGATCACAAAGAGGAGCTGGCGGTGCTTGGACGAGAATTCAAACCACCCGACACCTCTTTCCCAAGAGTAACATACGATGAAGTTTTAAAGTTCGCCTCAGAGCGAAATCTAAGCTTCAAATGGGGTGAGGATATACCAACAGCAGTAGAGGCTCTACTGTCAAAGACCCAGAGTAAACCGTTCTTCATAACAGACTACCCTCTTAGCGCAAGAAGCTTCTACCACATGACCAAGCCGGATAACGAAAACATTACTCTATCAGCAGACCTAATCGCTCCAGAAGGACACGGTGAGATAGCCACAGGTGGGCAGAGGATACACGACTACCAGACTTTACTCAAGAGGATAGAATCTCAAGAGATGCCAAAAGAGAACTTCAGATGGTACCTTGAACTGAGAAGATACGGTATGCCCCCACACTCAGGCTTCGGAGTGGGTGTGGAAAGGCTTACTAAATGGATAGCAGGGTTAAGGCACATAAGGGCAGCTAGCCTCTTTCCACGCACACCAACCAGAGTCAACCCTTAGATTTAAGGCGAGCAACCTCCTCAGCTACCCTTATAGCCTTTTGAGCAGCCTCAACAGCATTACGCCCAAATATGTAGGCAGAAGGCTCTATCCAGTACCCACCAGCGTCCACGAACACATCACGCAGAGGCTCACCACGCTTACCTAGATTCAAAACCTCCTCTACAACACTGGACTGAGCCGTATTTGCGTCGGCGGGTTTTTCAC
>CALJAQ010000185.1 GCA_938029515.1 uncultured Nitrososphaerales archaeon | reverse complement strand
AGCTTCAAAAGATTCACCAACACCTTCGTCGGTAGCGGACACCTTGTTTGAAGAGGAGGCTTGGAGGCAAATCTTATCAAGCCTCGTAGTCTGCTTCTTTTCCAGAGAAATCTATAAGGTTGAGGTTGTGCTGAAGACATTAAAGGCTATCGGTTGGGATCTGAGCTTAAACGACTTAAAGAGAATAGGTTATGAGATTCTTACGCTCAAGCATGAATTCAAAAGAAGGGAAGGCTTTAACCCCGACTCTCTGCGCATACCTAAGAGGATACTTGACACACCTACACCATTCGGTAAGTTAGATGAAACTTTCATAAAGGAAGCGGTCGCAAAATACTTTAATAGGGTCCAAGCTGTTAAAGCTTGACCCAGACATAGCCTTCATCAATATAGGACTCGAACACATGTAACGATTCTTCAGCAGGCCCCTCCACCACCTCACCGTTTTTAGGGTCAAACCTGGAGAGGTGGCAGCCACAGACCAGAAAACCGTTATCAAGCCAACCCTCGCCTAAGGAGCATCCTCTATGTGTACAACGCGCTGATGTAGCAAATATTCTTCCACCAACTTTGCAGAGCAGAACCTCTACACCGTTCAGAAGTAGAGCCGTAGGTGTTTTACTCGAAACTTCACTTTCCTCAACTACTTTTACGAATCCTCCCCTAAGCATAGGTGATCATTAAACCAGCCAAAGATTACCATAATAAGTCTTCTCGCCTGCTAAGAGCCTATTGTCACGAGTGGAAGCAACATGTTTTTTTATCCGCAGCGTTTTTACTGTGACTATGGATCTTAAGCAGATCATTCGAAGCTTCCCAGACTGGCCTAAAAAAGGCGTCATCTTTAGAGATATTATGCCACTACTTAAGAATCCTCAAGCCCTAAAATATTCTGTAGAGGAGATCTTGAGGCAGTGGGGGGGTAAAGAGATAGATCTGATAGCGGCTATAGAGTCAAGGGGCTTCATATTCGGTGCCCTACTTGCACAGAGCTTGCAGAAAGGTTTAGTAGCAATAAGAAAAGAGGGTAAACTACCAGGTGAAACCTTGAAAGTCAGCTACACCATAGAGTATGGAAGCGCCACGATGGAGATGCAGAAGGACGCTGTAAAGCAAGGGCAGAGAGTACTTATAGTAGATGACCTGCTTGCCACAGGCGGAACCGCAAAAGCAGCTGCTGAGCTGATCGAAAGGTTAGGCGGAGTTGTAGTAGGTTTCGCCTTCGTCGTAGAGCTGCTTGAGCTTAAAGGCAGAGAGAAGCTTAAGGGCTACAGAGTCACATCACTAGTCACATATTGAGGGGAAAATATGAGCGGTGAAGAAGCTGAGATAGGGATAATAGGAGGCACAGGTGTTTACGAGCCAGGTATTCTGGAAGAAGTCAGAGAAGTTAAAGTCTACACACCCTATGGCCCTACATCTGACCTAGTAACATTGGGTACGTACAAAGATAGGAAGATAGCTTTCATACCGAGACACGGGAAAGGGCATAAAATCCCACCGCATCTAATAAACTATAGAGCGAACATCTGGGCTCTAAAGAGCCTAGGTGTGAAACGCATAATAGCCCCCTCAGCAGTAGGGAGCTTAAGAGAACATATAGAGCCTGGAGACATAGTCATACCAGATCAATTCATAGACCGAACGAAGTCTAGACCGAGCACATTCTATGAGGGCCAGAAAATATGCCACATATCAACAGCAGACCCATTCTGCCCAGAACTAAGAAGACTCGCAGTAGAATCAGCAAAAAGGCTTGGATTTAAGGTGCATGATGGCGGAACATATGTGTGCATAGAAGGACCGAGATTCTCAACAAGGGCAGAATCCAAGATGTTCAGATCTTGGGGGGCTGACGTTATAGGTATGACCCTAGTCCCAGAATGCGTTTTAGCAAGGGAGGCGGAGATCTGCTACGTTACACTCGCTACCGTAACAGATTATGATGTGTGGGCGGATAAACCTGTTTCCGGCGCTGAAGTTATTGAAAATCTGCTTAAGAACGTAGGTAAAGTCAGAAGCATACTGTTAGATATGATACCTAAGGTTCCATATGAGCGCACATGTCTCTGTAAAGAAGCCCTTAAGGAGGCGCTATATTAGGCTCTTTTCTTTCACAGTTTGCAGTATCTTCGCACTATTTTATTAGTTTAAATTGCGGAAAGAAGGTAAGCGGTCTTTTTTCTCGGCGCTAAATAACCACTTCTGATAGTATATAACATAGTTATATTTAAATAGTTCGCAGAATAACCCAATAATGATGTACAAAATCTGTCAAAAAGGAAACCTACATCAAGATGTTAAAAGAAGAGATCTACCGATTGTACTTGACGATAAAGGAGTATTTGGAATATGCAGCTGCGGTGGTGAAGTCATGTTTTACTCCAACAGAGGCGTTTTATGCACAAGATGTGGCAAACTCTACGGCATATGGCAGTATAGAAGAGGTAAAAAGAAGAACCCCTATCGTCTACTGGAACAAGCTTAAACGTAACCTAAACCATTAAAGCTGCGGCGTATGCTAGGAGAGTCTATTACTTGTTGGTTATAGATGTAGACGAAGTTAGAGAAGAAGAGGTTCAGATGGAAGGGGCGAAAGATGTAACCATCCAGATCCTAATAAATAGACCGCCAGCTCCCACTTTTGTAATGCGGAGATTCAGAATAAAGCCTGGAGGGTATACCCCATTGCATGCACATGACTATGAACACGAGGTTTACACCCTTCAAGGTATAGGAGAAGTTTTAGACGGAGAGCTGCATTACACAATTAAACCCGGCTCAGTAATTTACGTGCCTCCACATAAGGTTCACCTGTTTAGAAATATAGGTGAGGAGGATTTAATCTTCCTCTGCATCATCCCAGCCTAAATCATCTTGAAATACACCCTCACACCATCCTTATCGAAGACACCGATATCCTCCTCAGACCTATAGGGGTAAGCGGCGATCACCATCAGTCTGCCGTAGAAGTTGCTCAAATCTTCCAAAGATGGGTGTAGCACACCGTTTGGATGGGAGTGAGCCACACCGAGTATCGAAAGATCTAAGGGTAAGGCATATGGTGAGAAAGAAGAGAATCCTTCAGCTTGAATCGAAGCAGGAGGTAGAACTAGTTGTTCAGCATATATTGCATCCTTCTTAACCTTTCCCCTTATGAGAAGTATACCCTCTTTCGGGTGAAGTGCCTTGAAGAAGTCGAGCAGCCCTCTTACCACCTCTTTTGAGAAGTAAACCATCTTAACCATCTTCTTCACGCCTTAGGTAACGAATTTAAGAATCCAACTACCAGTTTATAACTATGAGCTATCAGGCAAAAGACTATAGTAGGTTACTTGGCACTCCTGGCTTCAGCGACCAGCTCCTCAAGAACCACTTCACACTCTACCAAGGCTACGTAAATAACACTAACAAACTCGCAGACACCTTAAAGGCTATGCTAAGAGAAGGTAAAGCAAACACACCTGAATACGCCGAGTTAAAGAGGAGATTCGGATGGGAATGGAACGGAATGAGGCTCCACGAATACTACTTCGACAACTTGGTAAACGGTGGGAAAATGCTTGACAAAAACTCAGACCTTGCAAAGAAGGTAAATGAAGACTTCGGCGGCTACGCTGAATGGGAGAAGGAGTTTAAAGCAACAGGCGTCGTAAGAGGAATAGGCTGGGTGGTCCTCTACCTCGATCAATCATCAAACAAACTATACAACTCTTGGATCAACGAGCACGATGTTGGTCACCTAGCTGGCTGCAAACCGCTACTCGTAATGGATGTATTCGAGCACGCATTTATGATCGACTATGGGCTAAAGCGAGCGGACTACATAGAAGCCTTCTTCAAAAACATCGACTGGAGTGTAGTAGCCTCTAGACTCTAAGGTTCGTCAGGGGGTTAGCATAAACCTGACGAACTCTTTTTTTGACCTCGGCTGAAGTGTATAGTTGTTTCTACGCTCAAAGCCTATAGTTGAATAAGGTGATGGGCCATAGTCGTGTCCAGGGTACACTTTAATATCGTCATCTAGCTTTAGTATTTTATTAAATAGACTTTCGTAGAGGTCTTCTGCGCTCCCCCCGCTTAAATCTGTTCTTCCGCATTCACCTACGAATAGTGTGTCTCCTGTGAAGAGGTTTCCTTCAAATAAGTAGCAGATGCCGTCAGGTGAGTGACCTGGTGTGTGGATGGCTGTTATCTTCACTCTACCTAATGGTATCTGCTCCCCATCCTCGATAGTCTTGTCAAGTTTAATCTCGGCACCCCTGCCTCCTATTGTGATAGCACCTGTCCTCCTCTTTATTTGCTCGTTTCCTACGCAGTGGTCGTAGTGTGTATGAGTGTTAAGTATGTATCTTATCTTAAGGCCTCTCAGCTCAGCCTCTTTGAGCACCTTCTCCAGATCCCAGGATGGGTCTATAACCGCAGCCTCCTTTGTATTATCATCCCAGATGAGGTAGGTGAAGTTCTGCATCGAGCCTACAAGTATCTGCAGCACACCCAATTTACAGCTCAGCCTCTGGCGGTATGCCTATCGATGCTATAACCAATCGTCCTACAAACTCTTTGTTCTTCAGTAGGCCTGGTTTGGCTTTGTGAAAGGTTATGGTTAGGTCTGCTTTGACCGCTTTGCTCTTAACCTCGCCTGTTAATGGGTCTAGTCCAGAAGGCAAGTCGACTGAGATCTTATATGCTTTAGAGTTGTTGATTAGATCTATGGCTGTAGCGAATGGTTCTCTAACTTCACCTTTCACTCCTGTGCCGAATATGGCGTCAACTATCAAGCCGCATTCATCAAATAGGTGTTGGTTGGTTTGAAGAGCGTATCTGTCATCAGCCTCTATAGTTGTGATGGAGCGCTTCATGCTGCGCACAACACTCCAGTTTACAGCGGCTTCTACACCTTTTATATCTTCACCCCTACCGAGCAGGATGACCTTGACTTTCACACCTTCGCAGGCAAGGTGGCGCGCTGCAACAAAGCCGTCTCCACCGTTATTCCCAAGCCCAGCAACTACTAGAACACCTCTGGTAAGATGGGCACCTAAATCTAAGACAGCCTTAGCGACGGCGCAACCAGCGTTCTCCATCAGGAGCAGCCTGGAGACGCCTAAAGCAGCTGACCTCTCCTCAACCGCGCGCATCTGCTCAGGTGTTATCGTCTTGGCGCTCAAATCATCCCCCGTTTCTTTAGGTCAGATCGTCGCGAGTTCTTCAACGTTCAGAGACTGGGGTGTCTCTGAGCTCAGTCTGGAGCGGCGATCACTTCATCCCATTTAATTTCCGGCTACTACTCTTATAAAGATTAGTGTTAAGATGTTGGTTTTATTCTGTATGCGGTTTATGTCGTGAAGATCTTTTGTAGGATCCTCTGTTTATTGACTTCAGAGGCTATCTGTATGTTGTGGTATGTGTCTTCGCCGAATCGTTCTGCAGCCTCATCTACTATTTCTATAAGCTTCTGCTGGTATTCTTGTAGAGGTTGTAAGCAGTTTTCGAGTTTTTTGCGTAGGTAAATGTTCTGTTGGTTTAAGAGTGGTTTTATACAGAAGGGCACTTTTAAGTTTGCTGTCAGGAAGAGGGCTTTTGCAGAAGGGTTCTGCTCTACGATCTTCCAGAGGCTTATGTCTAATCCTTCGTCTAATAAGTGTTCAGCATACTTTATTTGATCCTCTTTGTAGTTGTGTGTGTAGAGCAGTTTTGTTGCCTCGTAGTCTTTTACGGCTATGGAGGTTAGGTAGGTTAAGTCGAGCAGGTATTCGTTAGGTAGTTTGAAGCAACCCTTGAGCCTTTGGTAGGCTGGAGGAATGGGTATGACATAGTAGCGGAGTTCACCGTGTAGCACAGAATGTGCCACCTCGTGTCTTATGCAAGCCTCTATTAGAATCTGGGTTAGAGTGCTGAGCTTCTCTATGCTGATGATTATACTAGGTAAGCCAGTCCAAGCTTGGTGGTATGCGTAGAATTCTTCGTCAAAGCTGATTGACTTCACACCAGCCTTCTGGGCTTGTGAGGCTAGGAAGGCTAATGCTTCGCTGCTCTTTTGGAAGATGTTCACTTCAACAACCTCTAAGTTGTGGGGTAGTGTTGCGTAGCATTCTGTGATAACTTTTACAATATCTTCGACATCTCTTTGGGAAACACCTTTAGCTCTAAGATATAGTTTAGGAGTCATTCTATTGTTCTTAGCGGTTCTCCGATGATAGGTATGCTTTCACCGCATTTAGGGCATTTCTTATCAGGGGTTATAGTGTAGCGGGTGAGTGTGAAACCGTATCGCTCTATTAAGAGGGTTCTGCATGTTGGGCAGCGGGTGTTCTCATAGTCGTGCCCAACCACGTTTCCTATGTAGACGTAGTTTAGCCCCTCTTTTCTGGCCTCTTCCACCGCTGCCTCTAATGTGGAGAGAGGTGTTGGAGATGTGTTGATCATCTTGTATGCAGGGTAGAATCTTGTGATGTGTAGAGGGGTGTCTTCGCCAGCTGTATCTCTAACCCTTCGAGCGACCTCCTTTACCTCATCTATGTTGTCGTTTACATTAGGTATGAGGAGGAGAACAACCTCAACGTGCAATCCAAGCTCTTTGGCCAACCCTATGTTCCTCCAGATCGGAGTCGGGGAGGCGCCGCAGAACCTTTTCACTACCTGCTCACCGCCCTTTACATCCACCTTTATAGCATCCATACCAGCTTCAACTAATAGGCGGAGCGCGTCAGCGCTCATGTATCCATTACTCACATAGTGGCAGTATAGTCCGCGCTTCTTAGCGAGAGGGAAGACATCAAGAGCGTATTCGAGGAGCATAGTCGGCTCGTTAAATGAGAAGGATATCCCCTGGCACCTTTCTACTTCAGCCAGCCTCACAAGGGCCTTAGGTTCTATGATTTCATCTGTCTGTGTAGGCTTCTTCTTGCTGATGTCGTAGTTCTGGCACCAAGGGCAGGTGAAGTTGCAGCCCCACGTACCTATCGTTAACGCCCTGCTTCCAGGCCAGTAGTGGTAGAGCGGCTTCTTTTCTATTGGGTTTATTGAGATTGATGATATTGAGCCGTATGTTATCGTGTAGAGTTGGCTATCTACATTATATCTAGTTCCGCAGAATCCTTTTCCACCGTTTGGTATTAAGCATCTTCTTTCACATGCGCCGCATCTTACCCTGCCTTCACCAGCCTCTTCAAACAGGTGTGCTGCTCTTACACTTGCCTTTCTTAAATGATATGTGGGAGGTGATGTTCCGTTTAACAACATCTGCTCTGACCTTTTCTGCTAATCTTCAGCCACCATTCAGGCACCCTTACACCCTCTTTCACATCATAGTAGTCATAGGGTTTTATGTCTAAGATGGGTGAACCGTCATAAGCATCAAGCCCCTTAACCTTTATCAGATTACCCCTTCGCTCAACAAGCTCTACCACACTAAGACCTATCGGATTCGGTCTTATCTTGCCTCTCGTCGCTAAGACTCCGACCAAAGGTGCGTCTTCCCTCCCTCTTGGGCGTATCTTTAGGATGGTGCGAAGCTTGATGTCGAGCTTATGCATCCAGAAGATTACGATTATATGTGAGTATTCTTCGATACCATCTAAAGCCTCACTGTATCTAGGATTCAGTTCGAGTACTGCCTGGCCCTCGTTTCTGTCACCTTTATCTTCATCAAACTCTGATCTTACGTAGCCTAAAGGCTCTATACTAACCATCACTTACAGTTTGATCGTTCACATAACTACTTAACTGTAACCCTAAAGGCTTTAGGCAAGCAGAGCGCATATAACACTTGTGGAAGAGACAAATCCGCTGCCACTGGGGCAACACTACATAAATCGATTCATAATATACTCAGCTTTAGGCACACCGCACATAGACATTCAAAAGTGGAGGCTAACTATTGATGGGGAGGTCGAAAAGACTCTAACATTAACATACAATGAGCTGCTTTCACCGTTAATGTGGTGCGAAGTTGTAAGAGACTTCCACTGCGTCACTAAATGGAGCGTGCCTTCGGTTAAATTCGGGGGTGTTAAGCTTAAAACTTTAGCCTTAAACGTGAAGCCTAAGCCTGAAGCCAAATACGTGTTATTCATATGCTTAGATGGTTATACAACCCCCGTCCCTATTGAAGACGCGCTCTCAGATGACGCTATTATAGTGTTGAAGATGGGTGGGCACCCTCTTACAATAGAGCAAGGTTTCCCAGCAAGACCCTTTATACCACATCTATACGCTTGGAAGAGCGCTAAGTGGCTTCACGTTATAAGGTTCCTAAGGGAGTATGTCGACGGCTACTGGGAGGCTAGGGGCTACCATGAGCGGGGAAACGTCTGGGGTGAAGAGAGGTTCAAAAAAGAAATATAGATAAAAGAGACCATCTCTATAGACAAATAGATTAGGATTGGAGCTTAGAAGAACACAAGAGATGGGTGGAGGGACACTCCTAATATCTCTACCTAAAGACTGGGTTAGAAAGAATAAGATAATCAAAGGGAGCCTCCTCGCATTAGAGGTCACCCCTGGAGGGAGCATCCTAATCTTTCCAGCCTCTGAGTCTGAAAAGAAACCCAAAGAGATCCTTTTAACCTACCCTACCCAGTATATGAGGAGGCTGATAAATCTAATAACAGGCTCATACCTCCTTGGGTTCGACATAATAAGGATAGTCAGCAGAGAAAGGATACCTTACGAAGATGCGCAAGCCATGAAGAAGGCTATACGCCAACTTGTAGGATTAGAGATAGTTGAAGAAGACGCAAAGTCTATAACTGCACAATTCCTTCTTGAAGCAACAACTTTAGATCCTGAGAAGACCTTCAGACGGATGCACCTTATAACGATGGGTATGCTGCCCGACGCTGTCCAAGCCTTGATGCAAGGTGATACGCTTCTAAAGAGGTCTATCTCCGAAAGAGATGATGAAGTTGACCGCCTCTACTTCCTACTCGTTAGGTTGGTTAGATCAGCGGCGATAGACAACAAGCTCGCTGCCAAACTGAAGCTCTCAACTATCGACTGCTTGGACTATAGGCTCTCATCCTACCTACTTGAAGCGATAGGAGATACAGCTGAAGATATAGCGAAGTCTTCAACGCACCCGCTTGAAGAGGCAATAGGCGACTTCGAGAAGGAGGCGGCTTTGAATATCTTAAAAACGCTTGGAGTGATGCAGGAATCTGCTGTCAAAGCCTTTCTAGCCAAGAACTCTGAGGAAGGTAGGCAGGTGGTGCAGCTCTACGATGATGTGGTGGGGGAGATAGCCAAGCTTGAGAGGTTCATAGGATCTAACGAAAACGCTTCGGTAATATCTCGCGTCGCGTCCAGCTTTTCAAGAATAGCTAGGTGCGCTGTAGACATCGCTGATTTAGCGTATCCGATGTATCCTTTAGTCGAGTAGACTAAAGACTTAATTTTCTGCAGGTAGGGCGAGTGGTGTGCCAAAGTATATTTTCGTCACAGGCGGCGTGATGTCAGGATTAGGTAAAGGAGTTACAGCAGCCTCTGTGGCCAAGCTTCTAAAGATTTCAGGATTAAAGGTTACATGCATAAAGATAGATCCGTATCTGAATGTAGACGCAGGCACGATGAACCCAATCATACACGGTGAAGTCTTCGTAACCGATGATGGTGGTGAGACAGATATGGACATAGGAAC
>CALJAQ010000184.1 GCA_938029515.1 uncultured Nitrososphaerales archaeon | reverse complement strand
ATCCGAAGGTTGATAGATAAAGGTCACCCACAAATACACCAATACCTCCGCCTAAAGCGCCTACAAGAGGCCCAAACAGTATAGCGAAGAAAGCTGGTACAACCACTCCGGGTGCAAACTGCCCAATACCCCAAGGCGTTGGTATGAATGCTGTTGCAGCTTTCGCTACTGCGTAAAGCGCTGCACAGAGGGATGCTGCTGTAATTTCTTGAACCCTCAATTTGCTGTTCATAAGGAGATGATATTTGGTTAATTAACACATCCTTAAGAGAGTTTAAAGATGTAAATAGATGACAAGGGGGCGGATATTTTATATCTTAGCATCTATTCGAATACCTGCGTGATTAGGTTGGAGTTAAAGGTGGTGCCAATAAAGATCTCTGAAGGTGTTAATATCATAATCGGGCAGAGCCACTTCATAAAAACAGTAGAAGACCTCTACGAAACCCTAACCTCCAGTAGCACATCGATAAGATTCGGGTTAGCATTCTGTGAGTCAAGTGGACCAGCGTTGATAAGACACGACGGTAATGACAAGAGCCTTGAGAGTAAAGCTGTTGAGATAGCTTCACAGATAGCTTGTGGGCATATATTCGTCATACTCTTAGCCAACGCCTACCCTATAAATGTGTTGAACAGGGTTAAGATGGTTGAAGAGGTCACATCAATCTACTGCGCCACAGCTAACCCTGTGGAGGTGATAGTCGCAGAAACAGAGCAGGGAAGAGGTATACTAGGGGTAATAGACGGGGTTAAACCGAAAGGTGTGGAGGGCGAAGAAGATAAAGAGCAGCGCAAAGCATTTCTAAGAAGAATAGGATATAAGAGGTAGAAAGTTGAGCGAAGAGAAGCGTCTAACTATAATAGCTGAATTAAGCGTCTTCCCAGTAGGTGAAGGAACGAGCTTAAGCCCGTATGTGAAGAAGGCGCTTGAAGCCATACGAAGTGTAGAAGGGCTTAGGATTCAAGTGACGCCTATGGGCACTATAGTGGAGGCAACAAACCTAGAACAGATACTAGAAGCATTCAGACGCGCGCACAGAGCGGTTAAAGAAGCTGGGGCTAAAAGAATAGTTGCACAACTAAAGGTAGATGATAGATTAGATAAACCTAGAAGAATGGAGGATAAAGTTAAAGCGGTCTTAGAAACACTTTAATTCACAAGCCAAGCAGATTAAAATAGGGATTTGTGTTGAGCTAGTGCGTCAAATGGGCCAAAGGTGTTGGAGCTTTGGGTTATCATCCAGCTAGAAGCGCAATTATAGCCGCTTGGGGCAAAGAAGAAGATAAGCTTCCTAAGAGATTTCTCCAACCAGAAGAAGAAAGCACAGTGCTTGAATATCTGCTCGATGCGGTATGGACTGTTGCTGACTCCATATATGTGATCTTTAAAAGGGAACCTAACCTTAAGCTGATAGAGGCTATATCAACCTTCGGCGTTAAGATCATAATTGAAAACCAAGCTTCTTCTCTACTATCTAGCCTCTTGACTGGATTCAAGGCAAGTAGAAGCGAATACTGCTTGGTTCTTAGAGAAAATACGCCCTTCCTTAAGCCGAGTGTATTACATATGCTCTTTGAAGCAGCTAAGGGCTATGAGGCGGCCTTGCCACGTTGGTCTAGCGGTAAATTAGAGCCGCTTTTGGCTGTTTACCGCAGAAAGAGCTTTATCACCGTATCCTCCAAGCTCCAGCAAGATGATCTACTTTTAGTCGTAGACAGCCTCTACTCAATAAGATATATTGATGTAGAGAGGGAGATTAAACCACTCGACCCAGACCTTGAATCCTTCTTCACTATAAAAAGTGAAGAGGATCTGGCTAAAGCAAAAGAAAAAGTCACTTTGAAATATAAGATCTAATATTAATAGTTGTTAGAGAAATATTGGGTGACATAGGTCTATACTACGGCGAGGAGCTTCTAGAATACGCTTTTCCTAATGGACATAAGTTCAATAAGGAGCGTGTTAAATCGTTCTGGGAAGCGGTTCAGATCCTTGGGCTTCTGGAGAGAAGAGAGATTAGATTGTTAAAACCCGTCCTTGCCTCTGCAGAGATTCTTGAACTTTTCCACACAAAGGAGTACATAGAATTCGTTAGAAGGATGTCTGAGATCGGCTCTGGGCTCCTCGATTACGGGGACACACCAGCTTTCAAAGGTGTCTTTGAAGCTGCAAGTTATGTTGTAGGCTCTGTTGTAGACGCTGTGGATAGAGTGATGTTAGGTGAAGTTGAGCACTGCTTTATACCAGTAGCTGGTCTTCACCACGCAAGGAGAGGCAGAGCATCAGGCTTCTGCGTCTTTAACGACATAGGCGTGGCTATCAACTATGCGAAGAAGAAGTATAATCTTAAAAGAATACTTTATGTCGATATAGATGCTCATCACGGAGATGGTGTATTCTACGAATTCTACGACGATCCACTAGTATGGGTAGCTGATATACATGAAGATGGTCGATACCTCTACCCAGGCACAGGATTTAGAGAGGAAACAGGCTCACCCAAAGCGCCAAACACCAAACTCAACATACCTCTACCACCAGGCTCAACAGACAGAGAGTTTGTTGAAGCGTTTAAAGAAGTCGAAGAGTTCGTAATAAAGGCTGAACCAGAACTCATCCTTTTTCAATGCGGTGCAGATGGATTAGAAGGCGACCCTATAACTCACCTAAGATACACCTATAGGGCGCATAGACACGCTGCTGAAGTTCTTCACGGAATAGCACATAAGCTATGCAAAGGGAGAATTGTCGCAACAGGAGGCGGAGGATATAACGAAAATAACACTGCGGCTGCTTGGAGTGCAGTCCTCATGAGTTTCTTAGGACCAAGCTGGGATATGCCTACTTCTCCAGGGTATATGCTATAGCCCCCACGAGTGGCTTAGAGACTC
>CALJAQ010000183.1 GCA_938029515.1 uncultured Nitrososphaerales archaeon | reverse complement strand
AACTGATGGTAGACTCAGTAGTGTGTTGAAGTCGTCTGGCACAGCACCACCATATTTCTCATATATTATTTTTGATACCTCTTTTATCCTCTTGGCCTTTACTCGGTAGAACCCTACTTGCTTTATTAGGGCTTCGATTTGACTGGCATCTGCTTTAGCCAGCTCCTCTGCGGAGCTATACCTTCTAAAAAGGTTGTCTGAAGCCGCTATTGTCGCTTCGTCTCTGGTTCTATGGGACAATATAGTCGCGATGAGAACTTTAAAGGGGTCTGCTCTACGTGATACCGTGTTTAAGGCGGTTGCAGCTTCAGGTTGTATCTGCTTTAGCATGTTAGAAACCTCTGTTACCAAGGTCTCTGCGTTCAAGCGCGGCTCACGCAATCCGCACACCTACATCGAGATCTTAGTAGCATACCCTTCTTTGCCGAAGAATCTCTCAGCAGCCTCCTGGACTCTTCTACGCTCATAGTGAGAGGTATACACTCTTAGTATATCAAAGAAGCCGGATATTGCGCCGACCAACGGTAGTTGATCCAGTCTAATGTCGTGATGAGTAAGCCCAGATTGGGTTCGAGTAGCCAATATTATTGAAGTAAGAGCCTTTCTATCAGAGGTGTAGGGTACAGAGGGGGTTGTTGGAACATCTATATATACGTCATCTGGTAGGATGTTTGCTTCATCAGCGATCTTATAAGCTATTTCTTCCCTTATTCTCTTTTGGCTGAATAGTCTCTCCATAAGCTGATCTTTTCTGTGTATAAGCTTTTCGAAGACGCATTTCACGAGGTTGCGTTTTTTGTAGGCTAATGCCAGCTCTTTTGCCTTCTTGAGCTCTGACCTTCCCTCTGGATTGACTTTTACGAGCTCCTCTAGGAGAGGCTCATCAGCTTGAGAAAGGTAGTTTGTTAAGTCGCTTGTGTCTGTTATGTTTAGATAATCGTCTGCTAGCGTGAACGCTCTTATTAGCATAAGCTCAGCCGCCCTAACGGTTCTGTGGAAGTAGACTGCTCTGAACATCTCATACCTAGCAACCATAAGTGCTTCAAACGCGTAGAGCGCAGCTTGATCTAGTGCAAGATGGTCTTGAACTACCTCGAACGAGTTTATAATTCGATGCGCGTCAACTTTACCATACTCTACCCCTGTGAAGTAGGAGTCTCTCAGCAGATAATCCATTATATCAACGCTAAGCCCCCCACCTACGATCTCGTTAAGGAATTTAGGCCGTGCAGCGGAGAGTCCTAGAGAGAATTCTGGTAACACCTCGGCATCAAAACCATATCTTCTAACCACGTCGTTGACCTCCGTCTCCTTTATAACACGCTTAGTAACATCCTCGTGCGTAACTCCTCTCTTCTCAACCATAACCTCCTCGATAACGTGTGAAAAAGGTCCGTGCCCTACGTCGTGAAGCAGAGCTGCGAGCCTAACTTCCTGAGCACCCTCCTCTGTTATAGGAGTCTTCTGAGCTAATGTGTTAACCGCTATCCCGCTTAGATGTAGCGTACCTAGTGAATGTTCGAATCTGCTGTGCTGCGCACCAGGATACGTTAGATGGGCGCCGGCGAGCTGCCTTATCCTTCTCAGCCTCTGAAATACTGGGAGGTCGATTATAGCCTTCTCTACTTCTGTAACACTTATGTATCCGTGAACAGGGTCTCTTATCTCCGCTACGCTCTCTAACATTTGGTCGACTGTATTTTCGGTGAAGTGGTTATTAAGGGTTAGGAGCGCTCTGCTTACGTATCACGTGTTCAACCACGTTCCAAACTTCTTTATGCACCTGCTTTACACCTTGCTCGGCGTTGACTACGCTCCAACCGTCTTCTTCTGCTATTTCGAAGTATACCTTTCTCACTTTTTCAAGGTACTTAAGGTCCTTTTCATTCAAATCTCTGCCTCTGACCTTCCTCTTCAGAGACGTTAAGGGTGAAATGTCGAGGAGGATCACCTTGTTTGGTTCAGGTAGACCTTGATCTAGGGTTTCGAGCCAATTCCGATCTAAGCCTGACGCTACTCCATATGCTATGTTAGAATGAATGTATCTGTTTAGTATTAGAAAGTCGAAACCTCTTCCCTCTAACTCCTCTCTCATCTCCCATCTGTTTGCAGACATAAGGAGGTATCTGACCTGAAGGGGGTATGTCCTACCACCCTGTAGTGAAAGTTTCAGCTCTCGACCTATAGGTGTTGTATAGACTGGGAAGGAGATCATCTTACATCTATACCCATCCCTCCCAAGCCTCTCTGTGAGCAGTCTAGCCTGAGTCGTCTTACCAGCCTTATCTATACCTTCAAACACCAGCATCAAACCAAACACAGCCTATAGGGTGAACATGGATATAAGAAGAAGCCAAAATTTTAATTCTGCGGTCGCCTCTATAATTTTGGGTTGAGTGGAGACGCGTGCCCAAGATGTACAGCACCTTTAACCGTCAGAAGGTCTGGTTATGGTGCTGAGATCTTAGTCTGCCCAAAATGTGGCTATGAGGTTGATAAAAGCAAGGTTGAATCAGCTAGTCGCATAGAGCGGATGGCATTAGCCAAAGAGACGGAGATGAGTTGGGAGCCTTCTTTGACACTCTTTACTGTGCTTCTGCAGTTCACCGTTGGGGCATACTTGACTACACTCTTAGTTAACCGCTTTACAGATCTTAAGGAGTTTACATCTGCTTCGCTCAGCGTGCTGTGGGCTCCGGCGCTCTTAGGGTTAGTCATTTCAGCTCAGCACGGTAAGAACCTGAAGTCTCTACTCCGAATAGTCACAACTGTCAGAGCATCATATTTAAGTAGGGAGGTTGTGCTGCTTGGGCTCTTTACTCTTCTACTTCTCCTCTACCCTATCAGAAGCTTAATCCTTCCTCAGCAGACCGTCATAATCATCCACGATTACGTAAGCATCGTAGCAGGAGCCTTGGGGATAGCCTCTATGGTTGGCATATATTTGATGCCAGCTCGACCTTGTTGGAGGCACTTCTACACACCCTTCTCATTTGTATTACCATCGGTTATATCTGGACCAATATTCGCGCTGCTTTCTGTAGGTGCAGCATCTAGCAGTATGATTCAGAGCACACCTTTTGGTTTGGCAGTAGTAGGATTGGCAGCATCGCTTTCAATAATTGACATCATCATGTATGAAAGGTATAGGTTTTACCTCAAAGCAAAGGGAGACGAGACTAAGGCTTGTCTGATGAGGCTCGAGTCAAAAAAATCGGCATATGGGGTGAAGGTATCTCTCCGCCTATTTACCGCAGCTCTCTCTGTAGCATATATCCCGTTAAGTAGCGTTATTGGCTTATACACCTGGCTCGCATACACAACACTCTTATTCACTTTATCCTTCTCTGCTGATGTTGTCTCAAGAGGGTTATTCTATATATCTGTAGGTGCTCCTGTGGGTGAAGAGCGTTTTCTTAAATACGCTAAAGGTCTGAGTGGCATTTAAGAGATGACAACCTTTAAAACATCTTTAAGCCTAATTTGTAGACCGTAGCGTGCTTCGTTAAACTTCATGTGCAGAAAGATTAAAAGGATGTTTTTGAGTTGAGAGGTTAGGTTAAATGTGTTATTTATCTTAGAGTAGATGAAGCTGAAGACCTTATTGTAGACGGAGAATTTTCTCAGAACAGCCTTCTCATACGAAGGCAAATCATTTAAATTCCCTATCAGAAGCTCAGCGCATTGTAGGCTCGGAATTATACCTTCGCCGAGCATTGGGTAGACCGTGCCTATAGATTCACCTACACCAACAACTTTCCCCACGCTGAATGGTCTGCAGAGGCTCGGCGGTGTTATCCTAACAGCTCTACCTGTCTTCTTAACCAATTCACAAGGATACCTTCTGATAAAGGTTGAAAGCTCAGCGACATGCCTCTTTCTGAAGTCTCCAGCCCCTACGTGAGCATAGCCGTCCCCGAGTGGGAAATACCATAAGTAGCCTGTTAATCCTGGGAAAGGCTTTATGTAGAAGTCGTCAAAAGGCTTCTCCCTATACTTCACTTTATATTGGAGGCAGGGGATAAATACATCACGCTTAACTTTCGGTAGGAGGGGTCTACTTAACCCAGTCGCATCCACAATTAGCTCATACCCTTCTAGCGTATAATTTCGTGGAATGAGTCTGCCGTAGTAAACATCACTTCCCTCCACTATGTCTTGAATTAATCTAAGCTTATCGAATGAGCATAGCCCACATAGCTTTATGTAGAGGGAGCGCCCAAAAAGGTCTACACGCATCTCCCTACCTTTATGAAGAATATAGTCATCAAACTTCAAACCCACCTTCTTTGTGAAAGACTCTATACCTGTAGTAGAGGTACCCCAAGCGCATACAGCATCGAACTTATCCTTCGGTAGACGTTCAAACCCAACAACTTTATGCTCATCCCTGAGCCGCGCTGTGAGGTAGGATCCTGCTACACCCATCCCCACTATCGCAACCCTCAAGCTACTCGCCTACACACATTATGCTATAGTATCACTTTAGGGCACCCTAAACTACTTTTAAAGATGTCTCCGATAGTCTTTTATAGACTTCCACAAACCTCCGCGTTATGCCAGCTATCAGAGTGGAGATGATAGAAGGCTTTAGACTTAAGGGGGTAGATGGTGAAGGACATAGCGTTGTAATGGATCTCCCCAAAGATCTAGGAGGAGAAGGCGCAGGATTCACACCTATGAAGTTGCTTCTGATAGCTCTCGCAGGCTGCACAGCCATAGACATAATCAACATCTTAAGAAGGCAGCGGCAGAACCTATCCTCACTTGAGGTCTACGCTGAAGGCGATAGGGCTGACGAGCATCCACGATATTACACCGAGATTAGATTAAAGTATCTTTTGAAGGGTAATGCCCTAAGCGAAGAAGCAGTCAAAAGGGCCATACGCTTATCTGAGGAAAGGTACTGCTCTGTTATGGCAAATTTAAGAGGAGCCTCTAAGATAACCACAGGCTACGAGGTAAAAGAAGCTTAGCAGAGGTGGTTATCTACGGAGAAGTTCAAGCGTTTCTGTGAAGACGAATATGCAGATTACCAACTATACCTAGAGTTGGCTAAGCGTGAAAAACACGTTGGTAGAAAGAGTGTATTAGAAGAACTCTCTAAAGCAGAGCTTGGACATTACCTATTTTGGAGCAGGCTGGCTGGAGGATATAAGCCTAAGGTCAGTAAAGCATCGGTATCGAAAATGGTCATACTTAGATCCATATTTGGGCTTATGTTCACGCTAAAGTTGCTTGAAAGACACGAAAAGAAGGTCATCGACGGATACAAGAAGACTGTAGAAGAACTCACCGGTGAAGACAGAACCACTCTTATACGAATAATAGAGGATGAAGAGCGGCATGAGAAGGCGTTTATGAGCCAAATAGACGAGCGTATAGTCAGATACTTCAGCTTCATAGTCTTAGGGCTTGCTGACGCAATAGTTGAGATAACTGGTGTGCACGCAGGATTCTTAGGTGTAACCAGCTCCACACTTATAGCAGGCATAGCTGGGTTGGTTGTAGGGTTCGCAGCAGCGATTTCGATGGGCTCCGCGGCGTATCTACAAGCTAAGCAGCACACATCAAGCAACCCTGTCCCTTCAGCGTTAAGCACAGGCGTAGCTTACCTAGCTGCGGTCACCCTTTTAGCTTCACCTTACTTCGTAACTGAAGCCATGATCTACGCGTTCAGCGGCTCAATAACCTTAGCTATAGCGCTGATATTCTTCTTCACACTCTACGGCTCTGTAGTTGGCGAAAGAAGCTTCCCAAAGGAGTTTGCTGAAAGCGTAGCACTAACCCTAGGCACCGCCTTCGCGACCTTCCTCTTCGGAGACCTCATAGGTAGGCTCTTTGGCATACACCCAGCCTTCTAGGCAAACCTATAAGTTCAGTAGATTATACTATTTGATGGGAGATGATCTACTTAGATAACGCCGAAACTACAGCGGTCGAGCCAGAGGTTGCGAAGATAGTCTTAGATTATATGGTTGAGAAGATCGGTTTACCTGGAGGGGAGTTCGGGCACAGTATGCAAGAAGAGGCTACTGAGGCTGTTGAAAAAGCTAGAGCGGTTATAGCCGAGAAGATAGGCGCCGAACCAAGCGAAATCGTATTCACCTCAGGCGCTACAGAAAGCAACAACCTTGCACTAAAAGGCGTTGTTCAACACCAGTTATACAAGAAAAAGAAGGTCGTCACATCAGCGATAGAGCATAAGTCTGTTTTAGACACCGCGCTCAACCTAAGGAAGCTAGGTTATGAAGTTGAAGTCTTACCAGTCGATTCTGAAGGTTTCGTTAAGCTCGATAATCTTCAAAGCAGCCTAAATGGGGCGAGCCTAGCATCTATCCAGCACGCTAACCAAGAGATAGGAACCATACAAGATATTAAAGTGATAGGCGAACTCTGCAGAGAAAAGGGTGTTCTCTTCCATACAGATGCGGCGCAATCATTCACTAAAGAAAGTATAGATGTGGAAGCCATGAACATAGACCTCATGTCCATAACTTCACACCTCATACACGGACCGAAGGGTGTAGGTGCGCTTTATGTCAGGGAGGGTGTGGCTCTGCAGCCGCTAATAGAGGGTGATGGTAGAGAGAAGGGTCTGAGAGCTGGGAGCCAGAATGTGCCAGGTATAGTAGGCTTCGCAGAAGCGGTTAAGAGAGCTACGCGAGAAGACGCGGAAAGGATGCGCATATTAAGAGATAGGCTTATCAATAAGCTTCTGGAGATTGAGGCTTCAAAACTCAACGGCCCTAGAGGGGAAAGAAGGGTATGCCACAACGTGAACGTCACATTCAAATACGTTGAAGGTGAGGCACTTCTACTGCAAGCTGAGATGCACGGCTTAGTATGCAACACAGGCTCAGCCTGCTACAGCCAGAGGCTTGAACCTAGTCACGTCATAACAGCCATAGGGGGTACACACGAGGATGCACACGGCTCTATGAGACTCAGCCTCTCTAAGATGACTACACAAAATGAAGTAGATTTAGCAGCAGAGATATTGGCTAAAGTTGTTAACAGGCTTCGCTCATTCAGCCCTCTGGCGAAAAGGTTGTAAAAAGGGGAAAGGCTTATGAACGTCACCATCTACATAATGTTTTAGGGTTTGGCTCAACGAGACGCCTCTATACAGAGAAAGATAGGCTACAGTGAAAAAGTCATTGAGCACTTCACCAACCCAAGAAATGTAGGGAGGCTTGCTGACGCAGACGTTACAGCAAAGGTTGGTAGTGTAGCTTGCGGAGACCTCATCAAGCTCTACTTGAAGATAGATGAGAAGACGGAGCGTATAGAGAAGATAACCTTCGAATCCTACGGTTGCGCAGCAAACATCGCAACATCCTCGATACTCACAGAGCTAGCGAAGGGGAAGACCCTAGAGGAAGCGAAGAAGATAACATTCAATGATATCGCGGAGGAGCTCGGCGGTCTCCCAAAGATCAAGATGCACTGCGCGGTCCTCTCAAAGACAGGACTCGACGCAGCGGTCTCAAAATACTATGCTATGAAGGGTAAGGCGAAGATAGACGACACACTCGTAAAACTTCTATTAAAAGGGGTCTTAGATCCGATTACAGGCGTTGATATAATATCCAGTAGAATCGTTGAAAGCATAGCGGTTCAAGACCGCGAAGTAACAATAGGTTTAAGAGCGGAAGAAGGTAGTAAGCTAGCAGAAGAGTTGGAGGGAGATATCATAGAAGCGTTCGAAGGGCTTCCAGTCGCGGTAAAGATATTCTACAAGGGGAAAGGTGAGGCGCAGCAGTCAGCCACTTAACTCGTTTGAGATCTCATATGCCCTCTTAGAAGCAGCCTCCACAGCCTTAATGAAGGCAGCCCTAACACCAGCCTCCTCAAGCTTCAGCAAGCCCTCTATAGTTGTGCCTGCAGGTGTGGTAACCTTTCTCCTAAGAGTAGAAGGATCCTGTTTACTGTCGATGACCATTTTAGCAGCCCCAAACGCAACCCAAGAAGCGAGCTGGAGAGCCTTATCGAAGGGTATACCCATCTTCACACCACCCTCAGCCAAAGCCTCTATAGCCAAGAAGATGTACGCTGGGCCACTACCACTTAACCCTGTCACAGCGTCGATAAGCGCTTCTTCGACGAGGATAGTTGAACCTAAGCTGTTAAAGAGGCTCTGCGCCAACTTAACGTCCTCTTCACTCACCTTCCCGCTTGGTGTTATGGTTGTAATAGCGGCTCTGACGGCTGCTGCGATGTTAGGCATGGTGCGGATGAACCTTCCTTCTGGTATTATGCTCTCAAGGTATCTTATCTTCACACCCGCAGCTACTGAGATTATGAGCTTATCCTTCACCAACTCCTTCAAATCGTCTAAAGCTGCTTTTACATCTCTGGGCTTGACAGCGATTATCACCACATCTGCTCCACGAATAGCTTCTTTACCGCTTGCGTAGGTTTCGATGCCCTGCTCCTGAAGCCTAACCCTTCTTTCAAGGCTGACCTCAGCTACAGCTACCTCGACGCCTTCTATTGTGGAGAAGGCTTTCGCTAACGCCTCCCCCATGGTGCCTCCACCTATTATAGCGACCTTCATCTAAACACCCTCAACACTTCTCTTTAACGATATAACGCCATCCTTTAGCTGCAGCTCATAGATCTCGTTAACCTCAAACCTTATACCAAGCATCTCATACTCAGTCTCAGAGAGGAAGAGTGTAAGCTTAGGCAGAACGAGCTGAGGCATAGCTGGGAATAAGCCCATAGACTGAAAGTGGCTGATAACATTCATAATAAGCTTAGATTCATCCTCCCTAGCGCCGTATAGCCCAAACTGAGTCCTAGGTCTGACCTCAACAAGCTCTATCTGTTTCCCAGGTTGCCCTGTGTCAGGATCTGTTATCGACATTATCTTATTCACCCTAACCTTCGGATACTCCGGCATATCAGCCCACCATGTTAACTGCTGCAAGATTAACTTATTGGGTGCGTAAAGCGAGGTTTTCTCTAGCGACAGCATAAGCAAAGAACATTACAACCAAAGCAAACCAAGGCTCAAAGAACCTAGGTACCAGCAGAAGACCTATATTCACAGCTAAGAAGGTTAAGAGGTCTCCTTTCTTCCTACACCCTAAAGCGAAGAATGGTAGAGCTGCGGTGAAGAAGTATTTGTATGTACCTCTTGGGAAGAGCAGTATAAAGAGGAGCTGGGAGTAGAGGAGGTAGCGTATAAGAGCCTCACCGCCCACATCTCTGATTCTTAGAAAAATAAGCGACAAAGCGGCGAAGCCGAGCAATATGAAGTAGATCAGATGCTGCCTCAAGAAGATGGCTAACCAAGGCGCACCGAGGACACCGAAGATTGTGCCTAAGTTAGTAGGCTTAACGATATTATACTCCCAAACAGTAAGGTCCTCAGGCACATAAGGTGGTGGGGTAGGCAGCCCAGGAAAACCTAGAGCCCACAGGTAGAGCGATGGGAATAGGGCTAGGTAAGGCATAGAGCCTACTGAAACCATCGTTGCATAGATCACTATGAACCACATGAGGCCTCTTTTTGACGTCAACCTACATACACCTATAGTTAAGATTGGAAGAGCGGCTAATGTGGTCTGCTTATAGAGTGTAGCTAAAGCAAGGGTGAGCGCTGAGAGCTTAACCCTCTTTGACATAAGCATGTAAGTAGAGAGTAGAAGGAAGAAGGTTGAAGGCGGGGGGTTTAACCACAGCACCGAATTATACCAGATAGATGCTGGCGATAACGCTGTAGCCAACCCTATCACAGTAGACCACTTTCCATCAACTATTCTACGCGCAATAAGGTAGACCATAAGCGGGGTGAGTGTATCAAATAGTAGTAAAGGGACAGCGGCGCTCCAGTAAGATGAATACATCTTAAAAAAGGCTGATAGCGTGTACATCCATAGCGGTGGATAGGCGCTGTGAAAGTCTTTGTAAAGCATCTGCCCCTCTAGAAAGCGTTTAACATCGTTAAGGTAGAGGTGCTTATAATCTTGGTATGGTTCAAGATACTCTGGCAGAGGTGGGTAGTTCCCTTCAACCGCTGAAGCAAACTGAGCGGCTACAAACCTAACTATGGCAGATATTAGTAGAACAACGAGAAGACCTTTCGAATGATTAACGTAGCGGCACGTAATTGCCTTCAACACGCTCAAACCAGCTAGGAAGGAGTAGGAAGAGATGTTGATAAACTTAAATAACAAGTTTAGTATACTGTTTTTTGCAGGGTGTAAGAGTAGATGATTCCTAGAAGTTTTGATTATCTACGCCCATCAACACTACAAGAAGCGGTTCAAATGCTTGACAGATACGAGGAATCAAAGGTATTAGCGGGTGGACAGAGCCTCATCGCCCTGATGAAGCTAAGACTAGCCTCACCAAAATACATCGTGGATATAACAAGGATACCCGGATTATCATATGTGAGGGAGGAAGATGGCAAGATCCTCATAGGTGCGTTGACAACACACGACATGGTGGAGAACTCACCCCTCATACGCCAGAAGTGCCCAATCCTCTCTGAAGCCGCTGGGAGAATAGGCGACCAGCAGATCAGAAATAGAGGGACAATAGCGGGCACACTGTGCCACGCAGATCCTTCAGCAGATGTGCCGACAGCGTTTCTGGCGCTTGATGGAGAAGTTGTAGCGTTAGGTAAGGATGGTGAGAGGTTGATAAAGGCTGCAGACTTCTTCCAAGACTTCTTCACAACAGCCCTTAATCCAAACGAGGTGGTCAGAGAAGTTAGGGTTCCCGTTCTCCCCCCGAAGACAGGCACAGCGTATATAAAGCACGCCAGAAGAGAAGGAGACTTCGCTATAGTTGCGGTGGCAGCTATCATAACCTTAGACTCAAACGGTGTATGTAAGTCAGCCTCAATATCCTTAGGTTCAGTAGGGTCAACACCGCTTAGAGCAGTAGAGGTCGAGAAAGCGCTGGTAGGCAAGAAGCTTACCGATGAAGTAATAGTCTCCGCCTCTGAGTTAGCTGATAGAGGCATAAGCCCACCTTCAGACATCCATGGAAGCGCTGAATACCGCGCTGAAATGGCTAAGGTGTTCACGAAGAGGGCTATCAGACTGGCTCTGAGTAGAATAGGGGGTTAGAAAATGGTGGAAAAGAGGAAGATTAAGTTAACGGTAAACGGCGTAGAGATGGAGGGAGAGGTTGAGCCAAGAACACTGCTGGTTCACTTTATCCGAGACACATTAGGTCTAACTGGCACACACATAGGGTGTGACACAGGACACTGCGGATGCTGCACTATAATAATGGATGGTGTGTCGGTCAAATCGTGTATGGTGTTAGCATATCAAGCTGAGGGTGCAGATATACTTACTATAGAGGGGCTTGCTAAAGATGGTAAGCTACACCCGATTCAAGAAGCCTTCTGGGAGAACCA
>CALJAQ010000182.1 GCA_938029515.1 uncultured Nitrososphaerales archaeon | reverse complement strand
AACAGATGCCAAAGAGATGCTTGAAGAAGCGCTCTAAACCAGCGCCTCTGAACCATATACACATCCAAAGGCTTAAGATCTTAGACGAAGTGTAGACCTTTAGTACCAAATCTTTAGCAGAAAAATTTTTCGGCGCAAACCAACACTAACCACCCCTCCTAATACAGCCCACAAAGCGTAGTAAGTAAAAGCGGAGAAGAACAGCAGCATATAAAGCTCTGAAAATCGGGATGCTGACAAGATGAGGTTTGAGTTAGTCTAACCTTATCTCCTTTACGGTGTGAAGTGTCTGGAGGGTTTTCCTATCATTGATGTGGAATAAGGGCCTTTGAATGGTTTCTAGATGCTGTGAGGGAGCTTAGGGTCTTCAAGCGCAGTAAGGTCAAGCTAGAAGATAAGGTTCATGCATAATCCTCTTCTTAGCTGTTTGAGCACAAGAGGGGTGACAAGAAGTATTGTTTGATCAAGGCTTCAAGGGAGGCTGCCGGGCTCTGGGTGCATAAGCTGGAAGAGTTGCTTATCATGGTCCTCCAAAGAAGAGTTCATGATAGCGGTAGATGAGACGAAGCTTCATGGCTTTACCTATGGGATGCCATCGATATCGAGAGTAGAGGAACTCTCGCTGTCTCTGCATCATAACAGCTCTATCCATTGAACGCATACATCTTCCTCACCGTGATGCTGAATACCTGCTTGAATAGACCTATAATCCTCGTCGATAAAGGGCCGTGGTACAGGGTTGCTCTAGAGAGGCTTCGTTGAGGTGTCAACATCAGACCTCCGCTGATATGAACTGCAACGAAAGATGTCTTCGGAGTATTAGCTATTGTGAGAGAACCGTAAACTTTGAGCATAGGATCACTTCTAACAATTTTTGAGGCAGATTAAAAGTTGAAATATAGTCTTCAAGGATGGGTTCGATTTCCTGTGTCTCGTACGTGTTTAATTCTCTGTATTCACAGATAGGCGGTTCAACGTATGTTGAAAGATAGTATCTTTTGACACGTTCAAATATTTCATTCTGTAGTTTTGCCTTTAGTGTATGGTATGATATTTTTCTTTTTACGGTAGTATATAATATTTCATCTAATGCGCCCTCTTCTGCTAACAAGGTTAGATGTGTTTCTATATCTTTTTCAGGTGGCTGGACACCTATCTTTGATAGCTCTACCTTATCTCTTATGTAAATTCTTCCACCAACCATACCGCTGCCCACATAGTTTCCAACAGACTTCTTTGCCCATTTTATACCGAGTATAATGATGACGCCACCAGCCAAGTATTCACCTAAATAGTCGTCTGCATAACCACCTATTACTAAATAAGGTCGCCTATGAAGATATTCTCTCATCTGTATCCCAGCCCTATTGCCAACGTTACCTTTTACATACACTACACCACCTTGTAATGCTTGCGCTACCACATCTCTGGCATCACCATGAACCACAACTCTACCTCCGTGCATAGTGTCAGCTAAATCGTCACCGCAGTTTCCGTAAACTGTAAAACTTACACTGCTGTTAAGGTTAGCAAGACAGTTACCTACATAGCCTGTAAGAGTAACTTCTACGTCTTCACAGGCTAAGCCGGCTAGGTTTAAACCTATGTAACGCTGACCATTTACATTTAAAACCTTCAACCTCTTGACCCCCTCCTTTATGAGGTTAAGAATGGCTTGATTTAACTCTCGACTCGAAAGATTAGCTGCATCTATAGTATGCGCATCTGAAGTTGGAACAGATGCATTTACTTCACCTTCCTCAACCATCCTCAGACCTACCTCTACGAATCAGCCCTCTCCTAAGCGATGCTAGGAAGATCTCTCCAGGCTCAGGCGTCCAAACCTCTGCTAAAGGTGATATACATCTAATCTGGCTCTCCTCACTTGCGACGTAAATAGCATCGTTGTCCTCACCAAATACAATAGGTCTAAATTTGGCTCTATCAACAAGCGCCATAAGGTAAATATCTTCCCCATCGCAGTAGCCTGCTATAACAGTGAATGGTCCATCTAGCTGGCATCCCCTTGCTTCATTCATTAGCCTCATAACATCGTCTTTAAGTGGTGATAAGTTTAGCACACGCTCATATGGATTCTGTAGCACTGTTAAGGACTGCTCTAACGTATACCCCCTAACCCTAATTAGATAATCCAGCATAAACGCTATGACCTCACTATCTGTACCCACAAAGCTTCTATAGCCAGCTAGACTGAGTATCTGCTGGTTGGAACCATAAGAACTTATGTCACCGTTATGCACAACCGCTACCTCATGCGCTGAAAAGGGGTGCGACCAGACGGGGGTTGTGCCAGGAGAGTTCGTGGGCTGCCTTGTGTGTGCAAGCCAAGCGTCCCCTTTCATAACATCATAATCTAAACCGTATTTTGCTGCTACATCTGACGGGTAGCCCACATCTTTGAAAACATCCACATACCTCCCGTAGGAAAAAACTCTCCCTTTTACACCGTCTTCACTCATCAGCCTCAAGTTAAGTTGGTCTACTATAGTTTGGAGTGTAGAGGGAGTTGCTTCAATAAATGCTTCATAAACTTTAAAGCCTTCAACATTAAATTTCGACAACTTTTCACTTAACATATTTAACCTACGATTTTTAACGGCTCCTTTTAACATTAACCTCACAAACGATAATGTTTTGTCATTGTCGACAAATACCTTCACCCTTATAGGGGGTGGTGTGCCTTCGGGTATATCGAAAGAAGCGAAGCCTGCGCCAAGTTGGCTTCCCCTAAACCTTACGCATTCAATAGCCCTAAGTGGAGTAAGGTTGCTGATCTTGTGTGCAGAGTTCTTCCTTAACACACCGAAAACACCGCATCCACCCTTCACTATAGGTGTATAACAGTTAGGTTCCAGCAGCCTTCACCCTTAGCCTCCTTCTTATAGCTGGATCTAGATCTACACTTCTTAGCAGCTCACGGTTCCCTACAAGTGAAGTATATAAGCTGCTTACACCAGCTGCACCTGCTAGAAGTCTTATCTCACCTTTTAGCCCAAGTATGAGGTTCTCGAGTTTGATGCGTGCTTCCTGCAGATCTATAGTTTTACCTTCTTCATACCCTATAGCAACGAGCGCAGCTTTACTTAATCCAACAGCGTCAGCTCCTAGGCAGAGCAGCTTGAATATGTCATCAGCACCTCTTACAGAGTCCCCTCCACATAATAAGTTAAGTTGGTTCCTAACAGGGCTACCACTATAAAACACCTCTCTAAGACTCCAATCTGCTTCGGCTGTCATAACAGCTACATCAAGCGCTGCTGGTGGGTAGATTAGATCGGCGTCAACTATTATCCCGTCGAACCCTCTTCGTGCTAGCTTTGGTGTAGATATTAGGCTCTGCTCAGACGAATGAATCCTAACATATAAGGGCTTATCTGGAAAAGCTTCTCTAAATGGCTTACTTTCATGTTCAGCATCTATCACAATCACTCCCACGTTCTCTGGTACACTAACAGGATCATCTACAGCCAGCATAAGGTTCTCAACGTATTCCGCTACGTGTTCATCATATTCATCGAGCGTAGTATAAATCATCAAACCATGCGCCTTAGCCACTTTTGCGAAGACCTCTACAAGCCCTTTAGGCAAACCTTTAAGCTGTGAGAAGAATATAGGTGCAGAGAGCCTGATGCCACTAAGATACGATACTATCTATATTTCCTCTCTATATGGATCTATACTTGGCCTCGTCACCTGTGCGCCGTCTGAGATAAGGTAGTCGCATACAGCCTTCGGCGACTCAACAAAAGGAGGGCTGCAAGAACCCATGCTACCGATTAGAGGTATACCTTTCTCAGCTAAAGCTTTAAGATGCATCCTACGTCTTTCAGAGTAGTATCCTCCTTCTCCAGTAACGAGTGGTAGTGAACAGCTACTTATAAGCTTAACCACTAGAATGGAAGCCGTCTCATCCCACATATTATAAGCTTCTAAGAGGTCCCTTTTACCTACAAGATCTTTAACCCTGCTTAAACCGAGTGCCCCAATTATAAGTTTGAGCTCCTCACCCCATCCTTTTATAAAGTTGACAAGCCTCTCTACAGCCCAATCAAGTGATAACGTTCTAAGGGGGTTAGATGAGGCCCTATCTGTTATGAGAGCGGGGCAGTAACCGAGGTGACATTTATGGCACATAATACATCCTAATGCTATTAGAGCTGCTGTACCAACACTCACACAATCAGCCCCAAGCGCCATAAGCTTAGCAGCGTCTTCAGGGTTACTTACGCGTCCACCTGCTATGATTGTGAAGCCCTCTCTAAGCCCCTCTTTACGTAGCAGTCTATCAACAGATGCTACAGCCAGCTCTATAGGCATACTTAAGTTGTCCCGTACTATAATCGGTGCGGCCCCTGTTCCAGCACCTGCCCCATCTAAGATTATTCCGTCGCCACCCATTCTGGCGACGCCAGTAGCTATATATTGGCTGTAATTTGTTGCAGCGACTTTGACGAAGACAGGCTTACCTGTTAATTCTTTTAGAGCTTCTATCCTCTGGCCTAGATCTTCTATTGAGTATATGTCATGGTGTGGTGCAGGTGAGATAGCGTCTTTGTGGGGAGGGATTCGCCTCACCATAGATATAGGTTCAGTCACTTTGACAGCTGGCAGATGCCCACCTATACCAGGTTTAGCCCCTTGACCTATCTTAATTACGATCGCCAACCCCCTATCAAGTATTTTAGCATCTACACCAAACCTAGCTGAAGCCCATTGAACTACTATTCTCTTCGCCTTAGCTACCTCAGACTGTAGCCCCCCTTCTCCTGTACCAGCCAAAGTTTCGGTTAGATCTGCAGCCCTAGCTATAGCGATGTTCGCTACACCAGATAGGCTTCCAAAGACATGTCGCCTAGGTAAATAGGTGTCGAAAGGGTTATGCAACCTTTACCAACACTTATTGTAGTGTCAACTTCTAAAGTAGCATTAGATTCGTTTAAGCATTTGAATCTTAATCTATCAAGCACTCTTGTAGAAAGTTCATTCTCAGGAGTCCAGACTCTAGTAGCCCTGCCAGTTTCAGCCAACCTTCTAATATACTTAATCTTGGCAGTAGTCCAAAACTCCTTCAACACCTGCTTTGGGAGGTTAATATAGTGGTCGATTAACTTCTGCTGAGCTACGGGCAACTATAGGCTCACCTTCTTATTCACTAATATATTAAACTAGTATACAATAGACTAATGGGTTTTTGTTCTCAACCGTTATCTACGTTAAATAAATAGGTTACAATCAGCACGTTAACGAACCTTCTATCTGCGCCTCTTAACTTAATGTTGCAAAGGTGCACCCAGGCAGTAGATAAAATGTGGATTCTCAGGCCTCCCTTTGAGTATTTGGTAGATTTCGCTGACTTCTAGTGAAGAGTAGTTCAAACGGAGGGCGAAAGGTTGGAGGGTGAGATTCGATGCGGCCCTGCTCAGGTTGAAAGAGCTCACTGAAAGAGAGAAGGAAATAAAGCACAGGTTAAGAGAAGGAGGGTAATTGTTATCATATGGGGTGTGAAGAGCGTTGCTATGTGTTAATCGATTAGCACTCAATTCTTTGCTCTAAATCGTCTTTAAACCTTAAAGAGAGCATATTGTAGGAGAATACTCTTGTAATGAATTCGCCTTCAACGTCTACAATGATTGTAAGGCTTCGCTACGCTTAATATAGTGTGTTTTCTACTGTAATGTTTGCAGCGTTTTGGTTGTGAGTTTGGTTTGTCTGCGATGTAGGCGGCTAGAAATATGTTATATCGCCTCTATGACCTGTCTCACCTTCACACATAATACTCCTGAGTCGCGGTATAGTTCACATAACGCTTTGAAGCACCCATTCTTTCTAATCAACTCTCTTGGCCCATGGTAGTTTTCAGGTAGGAGTCTTGCCCTCCATTTATCATCGACCCATACGACGGCTGCGTGTGGTAGGATCTTTTCTACGGTGATGGTCATCACCTTGGCTCCTGGTATGTCTTTGATTTGAAGCGTTGTCTTTGATGTTTGAGTTTTGATATGCTGGCTCTTCACCAGCCTCTTTAACGCTGCCGTAACTATGCTTCTACTATACCCCTCCCTCTCCATCTCTGCGTAGAGTGACTCATTGTCGATTCCCATCACCCCCTTCTCCAAGATTTTGAGGTATATTGCTCTCTCAGCCCTTGAGACATCTCTACTTATATCTGATAGCAGCTTCTTTTCGCTGGTGAGGGGTTCAGGCTTCGCCCCTACTCTGCTGTAGATGTTGAAGAGTTCTTGTGGTGTGATGGGTGTTGGCGGGGGTTTTACTCTAAATCTGAGGATGGGTTTGAGTATTGTGTTAAGCTTCCCCATTACCTGCTTCATCCTCTTAACCCTCCTCTCTGATGTATGTAGGTAGATCGTATCGTATGTGTCTTCTGCGGCGAGGATGATGACTTTACCAGCTGTCTTCCTCCCAGTCCTCCCCCTTCTCTGAATGTATCTGATCTCAGATGGTATAGGTTCATAGAATACTACTAAATCGACTTCAGGTATGTCTAACCCTTCTTCAGCGATTGAGGTTGCTACAAGTGTGTTTATGTAGCCCACTCTTAAATCCTGTATGCGTGTTGCCTGCTGCTCCTGTGTTAAGCCTTTATCATCTATCTTTGATGCTTGGCCTACGAACCTCTCTGCCCTTACACCCTCGACTCGATTCAACTCTTCGACTAGGTGTGTGGCTGTATCACGGTACTGTGTGAAGACGAGTATTCTTGAACTCTGATTACTCTTCAGCTGCTCACGTAATATCTTTTTAAGGAGTTGTATCTTTGGATGCTCTATGTTACAAGGGCCTTCTAAGAGTTGTGTGAGGTGAATATAGTATTCCTGCTTCACAATCATACTGTGGCTTCTCTTATTATCCAGCTCTATTCTCTCTATGAACTTCTTTAACGTGTGTGCCCCCTGCGTCTGTATGAGTTCGAGCATGTGGAGTGTTGTTAACGCTGATGCTTGATACATAATTGCTTGGTATATGTGCCCTCTCTCCTCTTCAATGCTCATCTCGAGATTGTATCTTAACTCAGCCCCTAACTCGATGAGCTTCTTCTTCGTTACACCTTTAGATACGCTCTTCAAATACCCTCTGCTCTGAAGCCACTTAATATTAGAGTCAAGCGCCCCCTTTAGGATGTCGATGAGCGGTTGATATTGTATTGGAAGCTTCACGATCCTCCACTCAACATCTACTGGCTGAATGTAAGGCTTCACGTCTTCATCTTCATCAGATCTGTATTCAACGTGCTCTATGTAGAGGGATTCACAGACCGCTCTTACCCTCTCCAGCTCTGAGCCAGGGGAGGCTGTTAAGCCGAGGATTAACGGGTAGTCTGAAACCTCAACGTAATGCTTCGCAACCTCTGTATACGCATACTCCTTCACAGCCCTATGGCATTCATCAAAGATAAGTAAGCCAAAATCCTTTAAGGTTAACCCATTCTTTAAAATATCGTTTTTCACCACCTGAGGTGTAGCGAAGACTATTCTAGAAGGGCCGCTCCACATGGCGCTTCTATACTCAGCGCCTGTCTTACCTGTAAGCAGCGTAAACTCTTCTGACGGGAGCCTGATGATTCTCTGAAAGCTATCCCTATGCTGCATTACAAGAGGCCTAGTCGGCGCCATGACTAGAACCCTCTTACCTGGGTAGTTGTAGAGGATGTCAGCTGCTACGAGGGCTGATATCACAGTCTTACCAAGGGCTGTTGGGAGGACTGCGAGGGTATTCATGCTGCAAGCGGTCTGGGCGATCCTCCTCTGATACAGCCTTTCTTCAACCGCGTAAGGGTAGATTAATGGGTGGCTGACATATGTCTTCATATTATATCTCTAAGACTTCTTCACCCTCAGCCTTCACCGCCTTCTTCATAGGCGGATTCAGCTTATCGACACTCTTTAACAAGGGTGCGAGCTTATCGTATTGAAACAGAGTCTTATATTCTTCAAGCTCATTAAACGACCTTAATACCAACCCCCTCTTCTTCGTCGGTGTGCCAGAGTCGTCGACAGGATTCAATTCTACAGCAAGCCTCGCTGGGCTACTCTTATACGCAGGCAGTTTAAGGATGAATACACCCGGAACAGTGGTCTTCAACCTCGCCCAATCCGAACCGGTCTTCAAAAAGGATATGAGCTTCTCCTCAGACATCCCCATAACATTCCTACAGAGCGGTTAAAAACCGTTTCTGAGGGTGGGTTATATGTCTCAGAGTCAATATAACCTCTTATTTAATAGATGGGTTAAATCTGGCTGTAGTTAGAAGGTTCCCATTTCGATGAAGTGTCTAACCTTTTATAGTTGGCAGATGACATAGCCCTCTTTGATGATGAGTTTGTAAGAAGGCGGTGGAGCGTTAACGCTGGATGTATACTTTAATCGCTAGAATATCGCCATCTAAAGCAGCTTGCTCTGCCGCCAGCAACTATAATAAAGATTACTTAACCTTTTACTATATCGATTTGTCAGCAGAGGTTGATGATGTGGATAGAGGCATACTTAAGCTGCTTCAGGATAACGCTCGAGTCTCTTCCGCTGAGATGGCCAAGCGGCTGCATGTTGCTGAATCGACGGTAAGATACAGGTTTAGACGTCTACTTGAAAACAAAACGGTGACTAGGATTACAGCCCTAATTGACCCAAGGAAGATCGGTCTGAACGTTACGGCTGTTGTGTTAGTGAAGGTTGACCCACTCTTCTTGAATGAAGCTATAGAGGGTTTAGCGTTTATTGAAGAGGTGCATCACGTCTTTCAGACCACAGGAGAGTATGATGTAGTAGCTGTTGCGCATGTAAAGGATATGGATCGTCTGAATGGGCTCAAGCAGAGGATAAAGATGATTCGTGGTGTAAGGGATGTTACGATGTGGATCGCGACTAGGTTAGTTAAGATCGAAACGAGGTTTAATGTTTTTTAAGCTGCTGAATCAGCAAATAAAGAGATGATTATTAGCTTAGAGCGCAATAGTTAAAAGAGCAAAGAACTTAAGCGTGTAGTAGTTTGGTTAAAACATCGACACCACCGCCTTTCCTACTTTCGTACGCTTTAACCAGAAGGTGTAATCTGAGGTGTAAGCACTGCTACAGTGACGCTTCTGAAACATTTGCTCCAGATGAGCTCTCCACCGAAGAGGCGGCTACGCTTATAGAGGAGCTTGCGAAGTGGGGTATAAGGCTCCTAATCTTAGATGGTGGAGAGCCCCTTTGTAGAGATGACTTCTTCGAGATAGTGGGTTTCGCATCATCAAGGGGTTTGAGGGTTGTTGTGGGGAGTAATGGTACTCTTATAGACGAGTCTGCTGCTTTGAAGATGCGTAAAGTGGGTGTTCAGGCTGTCGCCATCTCTATTGATGGAGCAAAGCCAGAGACTCACGACGCCTTCAGAGGAGAGGAAGGCAGCTTCATGAAGGCGATGGAAGGGGTTAAAGCCTGTAGGAAAGCAGGTCTCCCTTTCCAGTTCAATACTGTAATCAGAAGGAGCACTCTTAACGAAATCCCAGCCATTCTCAAGATGGCGGTTGATAGCGGCGCGACCGCGGCTGAATTCTTCGACTTAATCCAGGTCAGGAGGGTAAAGGAGCGTTGCGTAGAGGATATTTTAACGGTTAATGAGCGGAGGCAGGTTATGAACTGGCTCGCTGAAGCGCAGAGCAGCTGCCCAATCCTAATAAGAGTACCTGCTTGCCCAATGTACCCCCTAATACTCAAAGAGAAGAATATCAGCCCAACAGACCTCCCAGCTTCACACCTACATCGAATCCCATACTATCAGCGAGGATGCGCCGCAGGCATGCCAAGCGGCTACCTCACCATACTTCCGAATGGGGATCTAATCCCCTGTATGCTTCTTCAGACCAGGCTCGGCAACGTGCGTAAAGATAAGTTAGCTGAAGTCTGGGATAACTCACCTACTCTACATAAGCTACGTTCAAGAAGCCTTCTTAAAGGTGTATGCGGCAGATGCATTCATCGAGAGGTCTGCGCCGGATGCAGAGGTAGGGCTTATGAGGAAAGCGGAGATCTCTTGGCACCTGACCCAGGATGCTGGCTCAGAGGTGATGAGGTTGAATGTTAAGTCAAATACTCGCCGCCTGGCTCTGGCAACCCTACTCGCTACCCTCATATTCGCTTCGAAGACCGCTTTACCCACACCTATCGATAAGGCCGCTGTTGTGGTTCAAGCCCTTATGCTCACTCTAGGCTATCTACTGCTTGGGCGGCTTGGTGCAACCTATGTCGCGGTTGTTGGAGGGCTCTTAACAACTCTCTTTAGACCGTCATTTGCCCCACTTACGATCCTGTTTGCATTCATCTACGGTCTGCTCGTCGACTACCTCTCAAGCCTACTTAGAGTCAGATCCTCTAAAGCCGCTATTAAGTCGGGTAGGCTTGTTTTATCGGCGACCGTCAGCACCGGGCTCGTTGGGCTTCTCTCATACTACGTCACAGCCTTCACATTAGGCCTCCTACCAAGGAACCCCATATTAGAGATCACTATTCTACTTACAGGCACTGTAAGCGGCGCTTTAGCTGGTTGGCTAGCGGCGCTTATCTGGAGGAGAATACTCTGCAGGTTCGGTATGAGTGAAGGTTAGTTTGACTAGATCGCTCTAGAGAGGAGTGTAGGTGCTTAAAGCTGCGTTTCTTGCCTATTCAATCGGCAAGGTAAAAGGCTTATGAAGTTTAACGAAGCTCTGAGACATACCTACACCCCTATTCTAATTCCGATTCTTCAACTGTATGTCAAAGAAATCAATTTTATCAAAATAGGGAGAGGGTCTTATGGTAATAGGTTTATGGGCTTAACCGCTTTAATGTTTAAATTAGTCATTCCCTTTTTCAATTTCAGCTACAAGTTTGTCACATAAACTGTACGTTTTATCAGCCCTTTTGACAGCGTCCTCAGCATCTCTTTTATCGATGACCTCCTCTGGTGTGAGGAAGGCTTCCTCCCCTCCATAGAGGCTTATTTCCCTCTTTTTGACTAGAATCTTGCTTGACTCTCTCAGGAACTCTATTTCCGCCTTGAACCAGCTTGGGAACCTATCTTCGATTAGCAGCATCACATCTGATACATCGTGTATTTTAGGATACTCTATGCCAACAGCCTTTAGCACCGCCTTTAACGACAATTCAACACACTCTTGGCTTAACCTTACAGCGTACGGATAATTACAACTAAGGAAAGCTTCGCCAGCATCTTTAAGCCTGGCCTCAGCTTGCCGAAGGCGGGCTCTTGCAACCTTATGTAACCTCAACTCTATCACCAAATCTGTAGTCGGGTTTTAAGTCCCAGTACCAGTGTTTTTTGTCTACTGTGAACTTCTTAACACCTTTTCTTAGCAGCTTTGTCTTAAGCTCTAGCAGCAGCGCTTCGAGAAAACCCTCTTTATCATAAAGGAGTATTGCCTCCTCTGTTAAATCTAGAAACAGAAGTGGAAGCCTCTGTGCTTCATCCCTCCTAAGAGGGTAGAAGCTTATGGAGGTGTAGATTCCGTGCTCCCTAAGCCACATAAGCTCTTCTGACAACCTATCCTCTACAGGAATAAGCTGCTCGATTCGAGAGCCTAAACTTCCCTGAAGTGAATTTGAAACCAGAAGTATGTCTACGTCGCTGTAGCTTGATGCGTTGCCACGTGCAACAGATCCGTAAACAGCAAACGAATCCAGCGTTATAGTTTTCATGAGTACACGAAGGCAGCCTAGTATAAGCTTAAGGTACCTCTCTTGAGCAATTTTATCAAAGTTCTTAACCATTCCTGAGGCTAAGAAGACGACATTCTCAGGATCTAAAAGCCTATAAACCCTAGGTTTTCCGCGGCTAAAAATCAGCAGAACCCTCTTAGTGTGAAGTTTGCTGAATGCTACGGAGAGGTTATTCTTATCAAGCGATAAAGCGTCTGCAGCATCATTAAACGTAAACAATTCCTGGCCGAACTTCACATAAAGTTTAGAGTAATATTCGCTGAGCCGCCTAGGAGCCCACATGCACTAATATGGAAACCTTAATAATTTATTAATCTTTCTTCTATTGTAGGTACGCGTTTAACCTTCTTCTACAATCGCTACGCAGAAGATTCACTCACCCATATCGTGCCTTACAACCTCCATACATCTAGGGCAAATCTAGACTCATTATAGACCTCCATACTTAACGCCGAAGGCTTCAAAAACAACTACTCCAACAGATCAAAAGACAACTTAGGTAGACCCCCCTCTTAGAACGCATCAAGGTGTATGAAAAGCTACTCAAAAACCTGATTTGAGCTGCAAAGATATTAGATAAACAGGAG
>CALJAQ010000181.1 GCA_938029515.1 uncultured Nitrososphaerales archaeon | reverse complement strand
AAACACACCAACATAAGAAGCAAAGAGAGCTAGAGAATCTACGCTGAAAGCAACTATAACAAGCTCTAAACAAGCCCCACCTTAGAAGGAAATAGAGCATCATACGCCAAGCACCGAAGCCTAGAAGACCAAGGCATCAGATGAGAAATCGTATAAGAAGGAGAGGCAATCCATCAAAAGACCCTTCTCCTCGATAAAAACATTCAGGAGCGTCACCAAAAGATGTGAAAGATTAGCGATAACACCCCACATTCGTACACAACCTACATAACACTCTACCCCAGAATATTGAAACGAGTTCATTTTTAGGGATACTGACAGATAGGGTGTGGGTTAGGGTGGGATTACTGGTAGATCCTCTTTCCATCTACCCTCACGTACATTATGTTACCCTTCTTGAGTTTGATGATTTTCTTTTACATTCTTTGGGGCGGTGATGTGGGTTATTTCCTTCACCTTTTTGGAACTTGATGCATACTCTGGCCTTAGCTATATTTTGTACAGTGTGTGGGTATTCCTCTATATCAATGTTGTTGGGTGGCAGTCTTTTGCTGGGGTGCTTTGAGGTTCGACGGCTCCTCAACCTATTATATTCGAATGTAAGTATGTGTTATGGTGTTTTAAGTGGGGTTTTCCTCTCGCCTTCGAGTCGATAGAAGCCTCTTATCTTCTCCATCAAGGTTCTAAATCTTCTCCCCATATTGCTCTTCAGGCCGAGAGTTGCGTGAATTTAAGGTAGGTTGAGCTGCCTGGGAGCATTAGTACTAGGCCCCCAAGTCCACTCATACCCCTCAGCCCTCTCCTTAACCAATAATCCATCCCCACCTCTATGAGGGCAGATTACAGCCATCGAACTGGCAAGAAGCTTAGAACGTGAAACGAACTTTTCTACCACAGCCGTTTAAAACATAACATATTAATATTTTAATAAAGACGGTTAACTCTGTTGAATGAGGCTTTCATTATAGCCTTAGCACTCACAGTCGTCTCAGAACTAGGTGATAAGACCCAGTTCGCCACACTCGCTCTAGTAGTACAATTTAAGCGACCTGCATTGGTGCTGGCTGGATGCTTCCTTGGATTCTTAATTATCGATGGGTTTTCAGCATATGTCGGCGCAATCCTCTACTACTTGTTGGATCACAGGATTTTAAGATCTGTATCTGCCGCCATCTTTTTTGCGCTAGCATCTGTTGTAGCGACACAAAAGGCTAAAGCCAAATCTGATGTTAAAGAGAGAGGAATCTTTACTCCATTTATAACCTCTATGCTAACAATAATGGTGCTTGAGCTCGGAGATAAGACCCAGATCACGACAGCTCTGCTTACAGCAAGGTTCGGCGAGGCTTTGCCCGTGATAGTTGGCGTGCTCTTAGCTCTTATGTTTGTTATCGGTTTGACAATTACAGTTGGTAAGAAGATAATTGAGCGTCTTCCTATACGTATGGTAAGGCAGTTAACTGTGCTAGCCTATGTTGCAGGAGGTGTGGTCTTATCTGTTGAGGTGATTACTGGCTTAGAGTTTGCTCTTCTCCAGTAACTCTGAATTATTTAGGTAGAGTTCCCTAATTTAGTGATGCCGTCTGTGACAACATTCTCATCTGTGGTGAAGCAATTATTTTTCCCCTTAACCCCCACTTCCAATACTCAACAACAATGATTCGACTTCATATCCAGCAACCCCCATCCATAACAGCAGCCGCATAAACCACCAAACACAGCATTAAACACCACATAAACAACGACCTCATTCTACAAACACCACATAAACAACGACCTCATTCTACACCACCTAAATATTTAGGCAGAATGCTTTTAAAAGAAAACCATTAGAAGTATGGATGCAAGTTGGCACATCTACATCGTGAACATGACCCAATCGTTATACTGATGGAAGAGCATAGAATTATAGAGAGAGCTTTACGAGTACTTGATAAAGTATCCGTAAGCCTTGATGCAGGTGAAAGATTGACCCAACAATACTTACCAATCTAGTCGATTTTATCCGCAACTTTGCTGACAGATGCCACTACGGGAAGTAAGAGAAGATACTCTTCGTAGCCTTTAGTGAACACGGCATACCTGTTGATGGCGGGCCAATTGGGGTTATGATTTTTGAGCACGAAGAAGGTAGAAAAGCAGTTAAGGCTATGGCTGAATTAACGTCAAAGATAAATGAAGGAGATTGGACGCAAGCACATATATTCTCAAGAAACGCGAAGGTATACATACAGCTTTTAACCCCGCATATCTACAAAGAGGATAACATACTCTACCCTATGGGTAGTAGACTTCTCTCTGAAGAAGAAAAGGAGGGCATCTTAGAAAGATTCGAAAAAGTTGAGAGAGAGGAGATGGGCGAGGGTGTACACGAAAAATATATCCACTTGATAGAAAGCTTAGAAGACAAAATACTCTAATCAGCTAACTTATTTACCTTTTAGAGCATCATAATGGCCTGTCAAGATAAGTTGAACAATAGACAAATTACTGATGCAAACTTGAGATAGAATTTGGTTCATTTTTGTCAAGCTTGAACTCATCATCTTGATGTGATGAGGATATGGGGGTTATGTTTAAGGCATTGTGTGAATGCCCCCGTTTTGTTGGTTGGATTTGCATAGGAGTTGCTATGCTGCTCTCATCGATGAGCTTGGTTGATGTGAGGATGCTTCTGAACCTGCTATACGCGAGTTCTTGAACCTACATCACCCTAAAAGAGAGTGGCTGTGGAGGCATCTACCTGCGTAGCACCAATCTATAGTGGGTTGATGAGAGAAGGTATGATCTTCTAGTATCACACCCTACGTAGAGTAGGCTTATAGCTAAGTCTAGGGTAAAAGGTGAATAAGGGTTGATGCTATTGGCTGAGCTGATTAGACTAGATGCGCTATCACCATCAATAGCATGTTGGAGATTCAGCATCACTAAGAGGAGTGGTGAGAGGAGAGCATTCTTGGTTAGAGTAAGATGAAGATTAGAGACTAACTCTCCTATAATGGGTGAAGAGCGTGCTATAGGTTATTAACCTAGAATGGTATAGATAGGCTAAGATCCTTAAATCTTGAGCACATCTATATGTACTTTAAGTTTATCGACGCGTTGAACAGGGGGTCTCAACTATATCAAGAAGTCGGAAGGGCTTATGAAGATGGGTGTGGGGCTAATAGCCGGCATAGGTACTACCCAGCCCTCTCACGCTTCACAAGTTGCAGCCAATAAGTTCAACATAACCGTGACTACGCTCTCCGCCCTCGCCATACTTATCGGCCTCTAGATTAAAAGCGATCTTATAGATCCCATTAAGGCTCACCGCCCCCCTACCGGTGAGAACATATACGCCTACATGGGTTGAATGGTCCTTGATAGCAGTACATTTGCCATAACTACACTGGTCTATATGGTCTTTATGAAAATATTCCAGGTAATGGTGGCAAAAGTGGCCCTCACATAAAGCGATCTTTTAACATCATCGGATTGGCGTATTTATTAGCATATAATGTAAGAGCGTTAGTTGCCGTGAATTTATAGCAGATTATGTTCTATTCTGGTACTACCATGACTTTTATGCATTCGCCTTTTCGCATTAGGTCCATGCCTCTGTGTATCTCAGTGATTTTGATGCGGTGTGTTATGAAGTTGTTTATGTCGAATTTGCCTGCGCTTAACAGATCTACTGCTGCGTTGAAGGTGTAGTTTGAGATGAAGCTGCCTACGATCTCTATCTGCCTAAAGGTTATGTCAAAGGGTTGTATAGGAACCTCTTTACCTTGGGGGTTTATGCCAAAGAGGACTATCCTGCCTCCTCTACCTACCATAGAAAGCGCTTGTTTGGTTGCTGTAGGGTTGCCGGCAGCTTCTATAACCACATCAGCCCCTCTACCATCAGTCAAGCTCTTAACAACTTCAGCAGGATCCTCGTTTTTTGAGTCGATGATGATCTTAGCTCCGAAGCGCTTTGCATCCTCAATACGCTTATCTTTAATCT
>CALJAQ010000180.1 GCA_938029515.1 uncultured Nitrososphaerales archaeon | reverse complement strand
GGTTGCGTAAGCATAGTGGTGGCAGCAAAGTTCGAAGAAGGTGAAGCAGCACTAAAGATCAGGCGGATAGATGCAAACAGACCAAACCTAAATCGAGAAGCAGAGATGCTCTCTGCAGCAAATAAAGTTGGAGTAGGGCCTAAACTCTACAAGCATAGTGATAACTTCATACTAATGGAGTTAATAAGAGGCGTAAACCTACCTCAATGGGTAAAAGAATTAAGAGGAAGAGGCGTATCTTCAAAGCTAAGAAGTGTTTGTAAAAACCTATTCGACAAATGTTGGAGGCTAGACCAAGCAGGCTTAGACCACGGCGAGCTAAGCAACCTAAGCAAGCACGTGCTAATATCAGATAGAGTCGAAATAATAGACTTCGAGTCAGCCTCCACGGAACGCTCAGCAAGAAACCTGACTTCAGCAGCACAATACCTATTTATAGGAGGACCAGTAGCAAATAAAGTTAGAAAGATTCTGAACCTTAAAAGTGAAGATAACATTATCGAGGTGATAAGATACTATAAAAAGCAGAAAGCAAGCCAAATCGCTTATCAAGCCCTCCTTGAGCGGCTAAAAATAGTAAAATAAAGTTGGTAGACAGCATTTAGACACATTTATAAAGGCTAACGCTACTAACCACAGCCTCTAAGCAGAATTTAAAAAGCATGACAACCTTTCTTCTAAGCTGTTTGCCCCCCTAACTGAAGTAGGTGCTAAAAGAAAGACTCTTTCTCGAAGAACACTAAACGTCTATTTGAGGTAAAAGAATACGATCTACCAGCTTTTAATCTAAAACAGTTCTGTCAGCTTTTGTTAAAATACAAACTATTGATAAAACCAAGAGCATACATGAGAGAACCACTCCTTATAAGAACACTAAAAAGCATTCGATGCCGCTAAAAAAGCTGCCTTCATAGATTTAGAGAAAACGCTTCTAACTGAATGTGTTCATATCGTCTCAAGGCATATACCTAGAATATGCAACCTATCTACAACCTTCTGACAGGGCCCCTCTACGCTCAGCAAAACTAGAGCATAAAGGTAATCTTAAAAACACCGCTCTAGAGGAGGAAGCTGGGGCCGCCGTCTAGTTTGGTCAAGGATACCAGAGGCTGAACCGGTGAACCTGGGGACTAGCGCTAGAACGCTGGCGACCGCGTGTTCAAATCTCGCCGGCCCCACTACAAGCCTCACATTATTTAAAAAAAGGTGTGGGTAAGTTATATCCGTGGCTCAAGCTGTTTTCCTAGATCTTAATAGAGCTAAGGGTACTACTACCGAGATTACTATCGCTACTACTGCGACGCCTATTGCTATTAAAACGTATGTTGAGACCTGAAGTATGCTAGTTGAGAGGGACTCTATACTATCTTCGAGCGAAGCTATTGAGCTTTCGAGCCGCTGGCTACTTGCTGTCTGAATGTTCTTTAAGTCTGTAACTGCTGATTTAACATCTGAGAGCGCTGTTTTAACCTCTGTTACAGCAGTGTTCGTATTGTCTATCCCCGAGGCTACGAGCTTTAGCGAGTCTGTTAGAGATGTGCCCATCTTATCTACACCACCAGCTACCGTCTTGAGAGCATCAGCTATACCTGCCTGCACACCCTCGAGCTGCTTTGATATGCTTCCTTGCACACTTGTTATCTCGCTTTCAAGCTTCTTTGATATATCTTCTCTTACCCCACCTACTTCTCTAAGTATATATTCGAGCTGAGGTATAACGTTGAGGGGTACAGTCTTAACCGCTGCTAACGCTGCTTCTGCACCTACGCCTATAATTGTAAGCTTGTATATGCCTGAAGTAAGCTTACTCGTAGCTTCCTTTGTGAAGTCTATTGTGAAGAGGCCAGCCCCTTTAGCAGATGCTAAGCCAGATGCTACTACGACTCCGGTCGGATCTTCAAGAACATACTGCACCTTAACATCGCTGTAGGGCTTCCCTTCAACACTACTTGTCACATTTATCAGCGCCGCCAGCCCTGGAACAACCTCAGTAGGTACCTCAACAACTATGGATGGGACTCTTGGTTTAAGTAGGTGATCCCATTTGTCAGCTGTGTGTGGATACTCTCTGAAGGCTGCTAAGACAACCTGGGCTGCTACGGGATCGACCCTCTCTATAAAGAATGGCCCGCTCATAACAAGGTAGTGGCCGTATTTCTCTGAGAAGGCTTTAAGAGCGTTCCATCTTGAACTAGCATCCTTCACGAAGTCTTTTACAGCGGGGTGAATGTATGAAGGCGCCATCTTATTAAGATACTCTATAAGAGGAAGCGTATCACCCTTAGTCAGATCTATCTGCGTCACACCAAGCTCAGTAGCTGTGGTCTCTGAGAACGCAGCCTTCTTATCCTGGTAGAGAGCGATCACCAGAGCGTAGAGCTGCCAGGGCATGTAGGGGAAGACATCTGCTGTGGCTGCTATGAAAGTTTCACCAGGGTGAGTGTAGTCTAAGTATATCTCGTAGACGTTGTCGCTGAGCCATCTTATACCCTTAAACGTGTTGGCGAATGTCTGAACTGTTGGCGATATGGCCGCTGGGTCGTGAATTGGGCTTTTTGGAGACGCTAATCCAAGTATCTCGTATATGAACATCATCACATCCTCTTTACCTACATTTGTGCCATCATACCATTTACCGAATGTTGCGGTAAAGGTTACTTTATTCTTTGCAGAAACATTCTTGCCTACCGCAACCCATTTACCCTGCTCCCAAGACCAGTTTAAGGCATCTTCAGGCACATTTACCCCACCTGTCTGCACGCTAAATGTGGTGCGTATAGGCATGTTGCGTCCTGTGTGCGGATGCACCCACACACCTGGGTCAAGGGCTGTAGTTGACATAATAATGGAAAGGCTGCCAGCAACCGTAGCCCTCTTTACAACCGCCACAGTGATCTATAGTGTATTGGGGATTAGTGCTGGTTTGGTTATGGCTAGGAAGCCTGGTGGTTTATTTGATAGATTTATGACTATGCTGGCTGTGATAACAGGCGTTATCCCCCCTTGGTTCTTCGCTATAATCTTCCTACTCTTCTTTGCCTTCTATATAAGGCTCTTTCCGTTCGGCGGCTTTGTAAGTGTGCCCTCTCCTACCGACCCTTTACTTTACGCTCTTGACGTTCTGTATCACATGGTTCTCCCGCTTATAACCTGGCTCATCGCATCCTTCCCCTTCTGGGCTTACATAACAAGGAACATCGTCATACAGACTATAGGGTGAAGACTTTGTTACTATGGCTAAAGCCAAGGGTCTATCTGAAGGCACTCTACTTAGAAGGTACGTTCTCAGACCCTCAATGCACCTATAATAACTAACGTAGCCTTGGCTTTAATCGCCTCGTGGCAAGGCGCTATAATCACCGAGGTAGTATTCGGTTGGCCTGGTATAGGTAATCTCCTTAACCTAGCTATACCGTCTACAGATGCGCCTGTGGTTATAGGCGCTGCTGTAATGTATGCATATCTGCTTGTGGCGACGGTTCTAATATTGGATATCATCTACAGTATACTAGACCCTAGGGTGAAGGTTGGGTGATTTTGTGAGTAGCGCACCAGTAGGTCTAAAGGCAGCCGTATACGAAGTTAGTCATTCAAGAAGCGGGCTTACAGGAATAATAATCTTAGTGGCTATATTATCGGTATCGCTAGTTGCCGCGTTTTCACCAGAAAATGTGGTTGAAAAGTGGAATGACCCGCAAGCTTGATAAACCAAGGCTTGCTGCACCAGAGTGGACCACAATCTTTACCGGAGAAAACCCTTTAAAGACGGTTATAGTTAAGCAGCAAGACTTCAGAAAAGATGTACAGAAGATCGCAGGGCTAAATGCTACAAGAATAGAGCTTAGGGCGCGGATAACTTACAATTACTACACTATACCATCGGAGCTAAATCTAAACCTGAAGATCATAAGTGAAACAAGGTCGTTACTCACATTAAGGTGGATTAGACCAGATGGAAGTAGTCTTACACTTCTAAGAGAAGCAGTCGAAGCGGGTTTTAAGAGCATAGTTACATATAGGGATAGAATTGTTTCTGAGAATGTGCAAACATATCTCCAAAAGTTAGGTGCGCCTGCTACATTATCGGTTGGAGAGGTTTTGTTCTCAAGTGAGAGTTCCCTATTAAAAGGCACACCTACCCTTATTAAGTCTAGTGATGTGAAGCCGTCTAGACCATATGAACTTGTGGTTGAACTTGTGTCGGATAGTATGGTCTCCGATGTAGATGCTCAGCTTAACCTTCTGGGTTCAGTCTACGGTCTTTGTGGCACAGATAATATGCGTCGAGACATATTTGTTGGTATAGTTTGGGGTGCGCCTATCGCTTTGGCCTTTGGTTTAGTGGCTGCGTTGGTTGTCACACTTGTTCAAGCCGTGTTTGGGGCTGTAAGCGGCTTCTACGGGTCTAAGGTTGACGAAATTATACAAAGAGTTACGGACATATACCTTGTTCTCCCCTTCCTATCCCTCCTCATAACGATTCAGTTTATTTACAAAACTACCATATGGACACTGCTTATAGCGGTAATAGCTCTATCGCTATTTGGAGGGGTAACAAAGTCTGTTAGAAGCATGGCGCTACAAGTTCGTGAAGAGCCGTATATTGAAGCCGCAAAGTCCTACGGTGCAAGTAAGCCTAGAATCCTATTCCTCTACATACTCCCCAGACTACTACCCTACACATTCGCCAACATAACGGTCTCTGTGCCAGCGTATGTATTCCTCGAGGCTAGCTTAAGCATCCTAGGTCTAGGAGACCCAGCGTTACCTACCTGGGGTAAGATCGTCAGCGAAGCTTTTTCAGGTGGAGCGGCATATTATGGATATTGGTGGTGGATACTTATACCGTCGATGTTCATAGTGCTTGTTAGCACAGCCTTCGCATTGCTGTGGTATTCTTTAGATAAGGTTTTGAATCCGAGGTTGAGAGAGGAGTGACTATTTTATTATCTTTAAAGGATCTAACTCTTTACTACCGAACCAGACGCGGTGTCGTTAAAGCAGTTGACGGTGTGAGCTTTGACATTAAAGAAGGTAGCTGCCTTTCTTTAGTAGGTGAGTCTGGTTGTGGAAAGAGTTCTATGGCTTATGCTATAATGCGACTACTCCCAAGGAACACTCACACATACCGTGGGGTGCTACTATTTGATGGCAGAAACCTTATGGATCTCTCAGAGAGCGATTTAAGAAGAGAATTCTGGCTAAAAAGGATGGCCATGGTCTTCCAAGGAGCCATGAATTCGCTTAACCCAGTCCTCACTATAGGTGAACAGTTATCTGAAGCTTTTACTATACACGCTGGCTTGGATAAGCTAGAGGCGCAGAAGCGTGCCGCTGAGCTCTTAGAGCTTGTGAGGCTTCCTAGATCCCTATTGAATAAGTATCCTCATGAACTTAGCGGTGGCATGAAGCAGCGTGTTGTTATCGCTATTGCGCTAAGCTTGAGACCCCAGCTTCTTATTTTAGATGAACCGACTTCTGCCCTAGATGTTATAACTCAAGCTAACATAATCAACCTTCTCAAGAAGCTTCAAGAAGAACTTAACCTTACCTACATATTCATAACACACGACTTAAGTCTTTCGAGTGAACTCAGCGACTACATCGCTGTTATGTATGCCGGTAAAGTTGTTGAGTTAGGTGATATACGTTCGATTTTAACAGACCCTAAACACCCTTATACACAGAAGCTCTTAGCAGCAACACCACGGCTTCTAGAAGATGCTAAACTCGAGTTCATCCCAGGATCACCCCCAGATCTAGCTTCTCCTCCACCAGGATGTAGGTTTCATCCTCGTTGCCCTTATGTTATGGACGTCTGTAAAAATAAGGTGCCTAATCCGGTAAAGGTTTCATCTAACCACTATGTTTCTTGCCTACTGTGGGAGAGGGCTTAATGTTAACAGACAACGTGCTTCTGCAAGCGAAAGACGTTAAGACTTGGTTTAGTGTAGGTAGAGGGTTAATTGGTAAGCCTGTTTACGTCAAGGCGGTTGATGGTATTAGCTTAGATGTAGGTAGAGGAGAATCTGCGGCTATAGTCGGAGAATCTGGCTCAGGTAAGACAACCCTCGCTAAGACCCTCCTAAGGCTATACAAACCTATCTCGGGTGAAATCTTCTATGACGGTAAGAGGGTAGATAATTTAGATGAGGATCAGCTGAAGTGGTATAGAAGGGAGGCACAGATCATATATCAAGACCCATTCGGAAGCTTAAACCCATTCTTCACAGTAGAGCGTATACTCTCAGAGCCGCTGTCTATACACCGTATCGCCAACGACTATAAAGAGGTTAAAGAGATGGTTAATCAAGCGTTGAGAGATGTCAAACTTGAACCGCCAGAAATGTTCGCCTCGAAGCACCCCCATATGCTCTCAGGTGGGCAGAGGCAGAGGGTTGCTATAGCTAGATCTATGATA
>CALJAQ010000179.1 GCA_938029515.1 uncultured Nitrososphaerales archaeon | reverse complement strand
CCAAACTCGCTTCATCAAATAACATAGTGATTACAACTTCACATCGTTCAGGCGATACGGTCGATAGCCACATCGCCCAAGTTGCAATAGCGACAGGCTCGAAGATGATAAAGACAGGTATAGTGGGTGGAGAGAGAGTATCCAAGCTCAATGAACTACTAAGGGTAAATGAGCGCATCTACCTTGAAAAAGGTTCAGAGGCACATATGGCTTCATTCGACCAATAGATACACTCTCTCTAAAAGGTGAGAACTGTGGGGAAGGTTGGAGAGATCTACCGAACTGTAGTGGGTTTACTCAGAGGGAAGCCGACTAACTTTAGCTGGGTTATCGAAGGTAAACTCGCAGCAAGCGGAAGACCAACCAATAAAAGTGGAGTAGAGTGGTTGAGTAAACAAGGCATAAGATCCATACTCAGCTTAACAGAAAGAGAGCTGCCGCAAAGCTGGTTAAATGGTATCTGCTATAAACACGTACCTATAGTTGATCATAAACCACCTCCGCTTGAAAAACTCGAGGAAGCTATAAGCTTCATAAACGAGCAGATTGAACGAGGCAACCCTACGTTGGTTCACTGCGCTGCTGGAAAAGGGAGGACGGGAACGATTCTGGCTGCCTACTTCATAAGATACAATGGCGCCTCTTTAGATGAAGCGGTAAAACGTGTCAGAAGTCTTAGACCAGGGTCTATAGAAGAGCCTCAAATAAGCTCTTTAGTAGCCTTCATTAAAAGGTTAGAGGATGAAGACTAGATCTGTCCCTAGAGAAGAGGCTGATGAAATTTACAACAAGATGCTAAAGACTTGGTCTAAAGAGATCTTGCCTAAAAGACTCAAAGGGCTTCTTGCTTTAGAGTTAGATGATAAGAAGGCTTTATTGATGTTGGATGACTTTAGAGCGGTTAAGGTGGGTGATAAATTTGTCCCATTTTTGGCTGACGTTAAGCGTTTGAATGCATTCCCATATTTGTTGGTAGACGCTGGCGCTGTGCGCTTCATATGTAATGGCGCCGATGTTATGCGGCCTGGTATAAAAGCTTTTTCAACACCTTTTAACAAAGGGGATATCGTCGTAGTTAAGGAGGAGCGTTTTCAAAAGGCTATAGCTGTTGGTGAGGCTAATATCTCAAGCCTAGAAGCGCAGCTACTAACAAAGGGTTCTGTTGTATCTACTCTGCATTATGTTGGTGATAGAGTTTGGGAGGCAGCGAAAGAAAAAGGCATCATCTAAAAGAAATGTCACCAAAAGGGATAAGAAAGGGACGGACTGTTAAAGATGGTAGTGTTGGAGCAGGAGAAAAGTAAGCAGGAGCGGCCGCAGATATACTTAAAGGCCTTCCCACTGAGAGATAGAGAGGAAGTAGATGATGTAAAGAGAAATTTATCGTCAAATGTTATTGTCATCTTACGCATCACGCCTCTGGCGCAGAAGAATATAGAAGAGTTAAGGAAGGCTGTAGAGGAACTTTACAACTACACCACGGCTATAGGTGGTGATATAGCCCGTTTAGGGGAAGAGCGGATAGTTGTGACACCACCTGGTGTGAAGATCTGGAGGGGGCTACTTTAATACACTTTTATCGCCTCTTGGACAGAGGGGCTGAAGACCGGTAGCTTAAATAGTCTAGATATGGATGACTTTAAGCTCTCCACCTTCTTTCTTTCACCGTGGTTTACGATTACTTGTTTGAGTTTTGGTCTAAGTTTAGATATGTACTTTATTATCTGGTTGTAGTCGCTATGCCCGCTGAAGCCATCGATCTTCTCAACCTTACACAACACATCTGTAACCCGTATCTTGTCGCCATCCTCTGCCAAGCTTATCTGTCTAGCACCATCCAGAAGTCTCCGGCCAAGAGTTCCCTGAATCTGATATGAGACAAATAAAATCTTATTCTTCTCCGATGAAGCGATTTCCGGGAGATATTCTATAACAGGGCCTCCTTCAAGCATACCTGATGTTGCCATTATGATAGCCGGCCCCTCTCTGAGCGCCTCTTCTCTCTGACTTGGATGCTCTATGTTAGTGATGTATTCTGAGAGGAAAGGGTTGACGCCATTTTCAATTATCCTCTCTCTTAACTCCTTTGCAAGATACTCAGGATGGGACACGTGGATAGCTGTGGCATCCGACAACATGCCTTCAGTAAAGATAGGCGCCTCCACGATTGTGCCAGCACACATCAGGCTATCTAATACGAGCATAATCTCCTGAGCTCTACCTACTGCTGGTGTAGGTATAAGCACCTTACCGCCGTTAGATAGAATCTCATTTACAGACTGGGCTAAGGTCTGTTCAGCCTCCTCTCGAGTGGGCATTATATCTTCCTTCGCACCGTACGTGCTTTCAACTATCAGAGTCTCTACTCTTGGAAAGTTCCAGCTGGCGCTATCAAGCAGCATAGTCTTAGCGTACTTGAAGTCACCTGTGTAAACTATGTTATGCGCACCTTCACCTATATGTAAGTGAATGGTTGCTGAGCCTAGGATGTGTCCAGCATTATTGAGCACAAGTTTGACATCAGGCGAAACGTCTGTGACTACACCATACGGTAGAGTTATGCAATGCTTCACAACCTCACGCACATCCCTTAACTCATAAAGAGGTTTAGAGCCAGACATCGAAGAAACCTTCACAAAATCGTTCTGCAGAAGGGTCATAAGAGGAAGCGAAGGCTCGGTGCAATAAACCGGCCCATCGTAGCCGTATTTGAAGAGCACAGGTAGAAAGCCTTGATGGTCTATATGCGCGTGGCTTATCACCACTGCGTCGAGTTCATCTAGGTCTAAGTCGATCCAATCTAACCTTGGGTAGGTTTCTGGTGGTGTTCGAGTTCCTGGGTTTATACCACAGTCTATTAGGATCTTGCTTTCTGGTGTCGTTACAAGTATGGCTGAGCGACCAACTTCCTGCGATGCGCCTAGGGTGTAGATGACGATCTCTGTGTTATTTGTAAGCCTAGTTCTGAAGATTCCTTCTCCTATGCTTCGTAACGTTTGCATTCTCTCTTCAGAGCTCGACTTAAGGGTATGGTATATCCACTGCATAGTTGGAGACTGTATGTGTGGTGCCTTCCTTATCCGCAGCTTCCATCCGATCTCCTCTGTTAACGCATATTGGTCGAAGCCTTGCTCCCGTGTCAGCATCTTCGGGTTCTCAACCTCTAATATAACCTC
>CALJAQ010000178.1 GCA_938029515.1 uncultured Nitrososphaerales archaeon | reverse complement strand
AGATTTTGAAGGCAGAGATGGGATGAGCTTCATCTGCTACCTTACCGAGCTGGCTTCTTGGATGGCGAAGCAAGCCGAAGAAGCTGGTTCAACCGTAGTTACTGAGATCACAGTTGACAGTCTTGTAGTAAAAGATGGCTTTGTTAAGGGTGTTAAGGTTGGTGATGAGGTGGTTGAAGCTGATGCTGTTATAGACTGCGAAGGGGTAAACAGGTTACTTCTTGAGCGGGCTGGCTTCGTAAAAGAGCTGAAAGCAGACCAAGTCGCCCTGGGGGTAAAAGAGACATTAAAGATCAGTTCAGCAGATATAGAAGGTAGGTTCGGACTGGGTGAAAAGGAAGGTCTCTCTTGGATAATGTTAGGTGATGTAACAGAAGGAGTTCCAGGAGGAGCTTTCCTCTACACTAACAGCGCAGCAATAAGCTTGGGTTTGGTTTTGATGCTCAATTCAGCAGAGGCGTTAAATGAGCATGTGTCCAGGCTCTTAGAGGAACTAAGGCTTCACCCCCTCTTATCCAGATATCTAAAGGACAGTAGCGTCGTTGAATATTCTGCCCATCTTATACCAGAAGCAAGAAGTGTTATGCTGAATCACCCCTATTCTGACGGACTCTTGGTCGCTGGGGATGCTGCGGGTTACCTTCTGAACCTAGGTTACACGTATAGGGGTGTTGACTTCGCAGCCTACTCTGGTTATCTAGCAGCGCAAGCCTTTGAAAAAGCCCACATCCAAGGAGACTTTTCTAAAAAGGGTTTAGAGTGGTATGAGCATCTACTTAAGGAAAGTTTCATCTTGAGGCAGGTGCTTAAATTTAAGGGTCTTCGTAAAATATTAAACGATAAAAGATTTTTTTCCGAATACCCAAAGATGCTCTCCAACTTCGCTAGAGAATTATTTTGCTTTGACTACGAGGTGCCTACTCTCCTAGAAGCCCTAAAACGATCTAAGAAGAATATCAGCTGGCTCAAGCTTCTGCTTGACGGATTTAAGGTGGCGAGAAGCGTTTGAGCAAACCCCTCCGCTTGGAAGACATCCTCATAAACAACGTTTGGGATGTAGACTATGAGCCGCATATTAAAGTGGATTCAGAGAAGTGTGTTAACTGCGACTCTAAGGCTTGTATCAACCTCTGCCCAGCAGGCTGCTTCACACCTTTAGGCTCTAAGATCGTCTTCAGCTACGAAGGCTGTTTAGAATGCGGAGCCTGCCGCGTTATTTGCTCAAACGGCGCTGTGTATTGGAATTACCCGGTTAGCGGCAAAGGTATACACTACAGATTCGGGTGACAAGGTTTGAATATAGTGGTTTGCGTAAAATGGGTGCCTAACACAACTTCAGTGAACATAGATCAGAAGACAGGCACTTTAATCAGAACCGGTGTGCCCAGCGTAATCAATCCTCACGACCTACACGCGTTAGAAATGGCTCTAACTCTAAAGGATAGGTATGGTGGTAGTGTTACTACGATAACTATGGCTCCACCGTCTGCTAAGCTAGGTCTGGAGCACGCTATCGGGATGGGGTGTGATAAGGCTATGCTAGTCACCGACATGGTATATGCTGGTGCTGACACGTTAGCCACCTCCTACACGCTTGCAAAAGCCATAAGCAGGCTTAAGTTTGACCTCATGCTAGTAGGTCAAGAAACAGTAGATAGCTCGACAGCACACATAGGTGCGCAGATCGCTTCTTGGCTTCACATACCATACCTCTACTATGTTGTCGATGTAAAGTATCTAGGGGGTGGTAAGATCTGGGCTAAGAGGCTGCTTGAAGATGCTTATGAAGAGTATGAGTTAACATTGCCTGCGCTTTTAGCTGCTGCTATGCACTCAACCAAACCTCGGAGGGTCAAGCTCAGCCACAAGCTACGTTGTAGGAGTGAACCAGTTATTGAAGTTTGGAATAATAAGACTCTAGGTTTAGAAGTAAGTTGCGTAGGCTTAAAAGGATCACCGACTATAGTGAAGAAGACAAGCTTCGTGCCTGAAGTGCCTAGGAAAAAGGTGGTCTGCCAACCTAGGGATCTAGATGAAGCTGCGGAATGGTTGGTAAAGAGGTTGGTTGAAGAGCGTCTCCTTAAGATTTAGGTGGCTGAGGATGTCAATCTGCTCTGAGTGGGATAAGATTAACCCAGCAGAATACGAAGGGATCTGGGTGTATCTCGAAGTAGAAGATGGCGCTCTTAGTGAAGGGGGTTTGCAGATGCTTGGGGTAGCGAGGAACTTAGCGCATAAAAAGGAGACGTATGTAGGCGGTGTGCTTATTGGAAGAGATGTCTCTCAACTAGCGCGTGAAGCAATATACTATGGGGCAGACAAAGTATTCGTAGCAGACGACAAGAGGTTTGAGGAATACTACGCAGCGCTGTACGCAGAGGCTTTAGCATCGTTAGCCAAAGAGTATAAGCCTGAGGTGATCTTGGTGAGCGGCACGATGCGTGGTAGAGAGTTCACACCCTACGTAGCCAACATCCTAAGGACAGGCATAACAGCAGACTGCACATCATTTGAAGTAGACCAAGCTGCAAAAGATGTGCTTGGCGTAAGACCAACCTTCGGGGCATACCTGATAGCCCACATACGCACATTAAACAGAAGGCCGGCAATATTCACCGCACGCCCAAACGTCTTCCCAACACCAGAAAAGAACCTAGCACGAGAAGGAGAAATCATACATACCCAACCAAAGGTGGCTGACGTATGTGGTGTAAAGATAATCAACAGAACACGCTTCAGCAGAGGAACAGTCCCAATAGAAAAAGCAAAGATCCTCGTATCAGGAGGCAAAGGGTTGGGGAGTAAAGAAGGCTTCACTCTACTACAAGAATTCGCGAGAGCAATAGGAGGAGAGGTCTCAGGCTCAAGAAAAGCTGTTGACGCCGGCTGGATAAACCACGATAAGCAGGTTGGGCAGAGCGGCAAGACAGTTCGCTCAGACATATACTTCGCAGTAGGGATAAGTGGAGCGGTTCAGCACCTCTACGGCATAAGAGAAGCCAGATGCGTAGTAGCGGTAAACCAAGATCCAGATGCACCTATCTTCAACAACTGCGACTACGGCCTAGTAGGAGACTATACAGAAGTCATACCAGCGTTAATCAAAGCGGTCAAGAAGCTGCAAAAGCAGAGCAACCCAGAGAATAAAAACGCCTAAATCTAAAGGTAAAACATATTATTCCCACCTACTACGCCTCTTAAACTAAGTGGCCGCTGTGGTGTAGCCTGGCTAGCATAGGGGCCTGTGGAGCCCTCAGCGTGGGTTCAAATCCCACCGGCGGCCCCATCTTAACCGCTCTTCGATTCGACCCTATGTCTCTTTGATAACATTTTATGTGCTAATGCCACGTACTCCCAATGCTTCTCTGATTTTGCTTTGAGTGGTTTGCCACATTCTGGACAAGGCTTTACGACGATCTTTCTGCTTCTACTTCCCTTTTCATCAGCCTCTAGAGGGTGGAAGGACAACTTGTTGTTATATGCTTGTTTACTAGTTAATTTTCTTTGCCCACCTTTACAATTTTTCTGGTAATAACCAGAAAATTTAAATAATAAGGACAATGAAGTAAAAGGGATGGCGAAATTGGCGAAGCGTAGAAGCAGCCTTATCGCTTCAACAGCCCTCTTCACAGCATTAACCCTAGCTCTCAACCTCTCCCCAATAAAGATTCCGTTCCCTCTTGCACCCTTCCTATACTACCAGATCTGGGAGATACCTATCGTTGCAGCCCTCATCCTATACGGGTTGAAGGTAGGTGTAATAATCACATTTATTAACACAGCAGCTCTACTAGTACTGTTTCCCGGTGCCCTACCAACAGGCCCCTTCTACAATATGGTTGCTGTTTTAAGTATGCTACTTGGTATTTCAGCAGCCCTTCGCGTAAAGCATTCACACCAGCTTAGAAGCATCCTCACACCTCTATTATCTACGCTTTTAGGTGCGGTAAGCAGAGTTGCGGCTATGACCATAATGAATTATGCATTGCTCAGATATCCTCCACCTATAGGCTTCAGCATACCAGAAGCGGCCATAACACCACTTCTGCCGCTTATAGGCACATTCAACACAACACTCGCGCTCTACACAGTACCCATAGGATACATCGTAGCCAAAGCTGTAGCTGTAAAGATCAAAGCATCAAACAAGATCGCCTTGAATGAGTTAGCAGCGAAGCTCTAATATGAAGCGTCAACAGAGGTAAAGGCGCCGGGATGGCAGAGTGGACAAAAGAATCCACAGTAATGCGCGGATTCACTCAACAAATTGGGTGAAGCGTAAGCCTTGAGCGCCTCCACGACAGCCCGTGACCCGATCTGGGTCTCGAGGGTTCGAATCCCTCTCCCGGCGCATATTCGAAGCCCAAAATAGTCAGAACTGTGCTCTTTTGGTCTAATAGTCGCTAAAATCTCTGCTCGTTTTATGCTTAGTAAATCTACTTCTAGGCTTTAAACTCTCATATTTATGAAACTCATCTCTAAACTTGTATCTAAATGTGTTGTTATGGATGGTATGGTTATGAGGGTTTTGTATGTTGTTGCTGGCTTTTCATATCTTATCGTTATTCTTCTTAGGCTTTTAGGCTATTTGTAGAGCCTCTCAGCTGCTGATTTCATTTTCTTGTAAATCTCTATATGTTGTATGGGTTTTCTCTTATTCCTAGGGTTTACAGGTATGTTCGCCTCTACATTCGTGGAGGACAGCTGCCCTTATGGCTTCAGTATCGTATGCTGGGTCAGCATAAAGCTCTTTTGGAGGCTTCTCTAAGACCTCAGTAGATCATTGAGCCGCTTGAATCATGCTCATCTTCAGCTGATGTTGTTATGTTAGGAACAAAAATGGATTTTATTTCCTTATGATTAGGGGGCAGTTCTCTTGGGAGCATTTCTTTCTTACTTCTCTGCACCATCCTCTCTTCCCAAATCTGCATGCGTGTCTGAGCTTCTGGAAGGTCAGGGTCACTATGTCTGCGGGCAGGTAGGAACTTGACGGTCTGGCAAGTGCCTTTGACAGCCCGTAGGTGAACTTAGGTCCACCCCTCCTCTTAGCCACGATCTGCTCTCTGACGACTACACCCTCACCAACAAGATGCCTAAGGTGTGATGTCATAGTGGAGCGGGCGAACCAGCACCACCCATAAGCTCATCAAATGTCTTGGGCCTACCGTCCTGAAGAAGGTTCACAATGACTGAGTCGAAGTAGTCAAATGTACCCTCTACAACCAAAGAGGGTTAAAAACCATTTTCATCTACTTTACGGACAACGCCCCTTAGAACTCATTTCAATATTCTGGGGTAGAGTGTTATGTAGGTTGTGTACGAATGTGGGGTGTTATCGCTAATCTTTCACATCTTTTGGTGACGCTCCTGAATGTTTTTATCGAGGAGAAGGATCTTTTGATGGATTGCCTCTCCTTCTTA
>CALJAQ010000177.1 GCA_938029515.1 uncultured Nitrososphaerales archaeon | reverse complement strand
ATCTTTTATTAAGCTCTTGCTGTGGTTCACATATGCCTCTTTAGGAAGCTTGGGTGCTTCACTGAAGCGTTGGTTAAGCTTGTTGAAGGCTTTGCTCAGAATACATATGGTGTCTGGGTGAAGATTAAGCCCGATGGCTCCATTAAACTCAATGGAGATGTAAATATGGCTTTATGCTCTTTAGGGGAGGTGTCGAAAGAGTGGGTAGGAGAAGATGATGGCGGGAAGAGGCTTCATCAATAGCCACTTAAGGCAGATACTTAGGAGAGAAGATGCTCCAGATTGAGAGATGTTCAAGGGTATCATCGAATGCATAGTAAAGGTTATGATCCTACGATTCGAGAGAAGACTTTAGGCTCCTTGGTGAGAAGAGTATATAGCATGCGTAAAGGTCATGAATAATATAAAGATAAGGTGCCTAGCTAGAAGACTCTTAGCCACAGAGCAGCTTAAAGACTCTGATCGATAGAAGCGTGGCTCAAATCAGTAGCCTAATCAGCCACCTCAAACGAACCTTCGAATAACCATCCATAAGTTAAGAAACATCGTAAAAAAGCCAATCAAACCACCTAATAAAAATAAACCGTAAAGAAAGCAGATCACAAAAAATCTACACAAACCAAGTTATTCAACATGCTACAGAAATCGTAACGTAAGCAATAAAATATAAATATAGATTCAGTTTAAATGGTGTATAGGTGTTTAAGCCTATGCTGAAGAATAGTAGGAAGTTAGCGGTTAGTACGGCTATGGCCTTTGGACTTGCAATAGTTCTGCTAGTTATAGGTGTTGCTGGAGGCTACCTTGCTGGCTCAACTGCGCCTACAGTGACGTCAACCATTACATCAACGGCTACACAGACTGTAACCCAACCTACAACAGTAACAACAACCGTAGCTGCTGGCACAGCTGCAACCGTTACACAGCAGATAACCTTGACCACAACAGTAACACAACCTCCAACTACAGTAACAACGATTATAGCAGCAAAGGGGCTTTCTGGAGAGATCCCTATAGGTATAGCTTATGAGTTGACTGGAGGACTTGCAGACTGGGGGCAGATGATGCGTGATGCGATACTATTAGCACTCGACGAAGTGAACAGGAATTTAGAGGAGATAGGGGTAGACTTTAGGTTCAAACCTATCGTTGAAGACACGCAAGGCACGGCAGAAGGTGCGATAAAGGCGGTTCAGTCGCTGGTTGAAACCAAAGGTGTGAAGGTGATTCTTGGTCCACTTGGTAGCCTAGGTGTGAAGGCTGCCAAGAGTTATGTTGACTCAAAGCAAGTTGTGCTCATCAGCTGTTGCTCGACTTCACTTGAGCTAGCGCTACCAGACGACTATATATTCCGAACCACAGCCACAACAGATGTTCAAGGTAAGCCGATTGTTGGGATGCTTAAAATGTTGGATGTGAAGAATATAGGGTTGATCTATAGAGGAGATGCGTTCGGTAAGTCTCTAGCAGATGTGGTAAAGAAGGACTTCACAGCCGCCGGAGGCATAATAGGTGTTGAGATAGCCTATACACCAGATCAACCAGATTACAGCGCCGAAGTAGCTAAGCTCTCATCAGAGGTGAGGAGAATGGGCGTCGGTCCACAGACCGCTGTAGTAGCTATATCATTCACTGAAGACGGCATCCCAATTTTGGATAAGGCGAGGCTAGATGATACACTAGGCGCTGTAGCTTGGGTTGGTCACAACAGTTGGAAGTCCCCATCCTTCCTTCCACCATCGGCGCCAGCAGCCATTGCAGAGTTCATGGTTAAAGTAGGTTTCTACGCATCAGCTCCAGCGGCTTCAGAGAACACAGTCTACAAGGAGTATGTCAAGAGCTTTGAAGCAAAGTATGGTAAGAAACCTTTCCCACAGACCGAGCAGGCTTACGATTCAGCTAAATTAGCGGTTAACGCAATAATTCTAGCGGGCAGATATGAGGGGCAGGCTATTAAGCAAGCGCTTCCCAAAGCTGCGGCGTATACATTCGGTGCATTAGGTCATCTGAGGCTCAATGAAGCTGGCGATCTACCCCTATTAGTCTATGATGTGTCTCAGCTCAAAAAGATCGGGGATAAATACCAGTGGGTTCGCATAGCTATACTTGATCCAGCTACCGGCATGCTTAGAAAGGTCGATTAACCGCCTTCCCCATTTATTTCCGCTGAATTATGAATGTGGCTATGCTGTTAAGTCCATTCATCTTTTAGAGCCTTGCAGCTCTGTAAACTTGATGTGCATCTTTATAGCATCGTGAACAGTAGAGGTGGAGCAGACTGTCTATCTGCCTTAAGCCCCATCCCTACTTTAAGCGTGGATGTGCTCTCTGATCCCTCAACCCTATCTTTGAGATAGTGAGTAGTCCCCCTATGAAGCTCTTCTCATAAAGCGACAAGTCTTCAAAACACCAAAAAACCTAATTAAAGCGTTTTCAAAAATAAATATTATGCGTATTTCTTCGGAGCTTGGCCGTCTCTTCATCATGCCTACTTGCAGGTTGGGTGGGTTTATGGTTGTAGCTGAAGATGAAGATAGGGTTATGCGGAAAGTACTTGATATCTGCTCCACATATAACGCTAAACTCATATACCTAAACTTTATGCTAGATTGGAAAAAAGGGGATAAGGTCTTCACACTCTTCTACGACCTAACAGGCTGTGATACGCCTCTTGAGAAGATCGCTGAGGAAGTCAAAGCGCTTAAAGCAGTTAAGGAGGTTGTAGAGATCGATCAGAAGGTTAAAGGTTTCATAGTTGACACAACTTCCTCTATTCTTACGTTAGGTGGGTTGAGAGGAGTTTTTATGCGTGCACCCCTTTGGTTAAATCTGGTGCAGAAGGTTAGAGAAAAATTTGGGTCAGCTGGAGAAGCCTTCCTCTACCATACAGGTTTAGATATGGGTGTTAGCGGAGCAAAAGAGCATCTGAAGGTGGCTGAAGCGTTGGGCTTAAAGGGGCCTGAGCAGATAATTACGCTACTAGGCGCATCCATATTTAGCACCGTAGGATTAGGATCTATGAAGATAGAGAAGTATACACTTAACCAGCCACATCTACTCATATCAGTCTACCGCAGCTTCGAATGTGAAGTAGCCCCCGCTACCTCAAAACCCTACAGCCAACTAATTCGAGGAATCATTGCTGGATACCTCACACATGTTCTAAACAAAAAGATGCGTGTTGAGGAGGTAGAGTGCTTCGCGAAAGGCGACCCACGCTGCAGATTCGAATGTAAACCAGAAGAATGAGAGCGGAATAACCTACTAAAGGGGTACAGGGTTTACAAGCTTAAACTAGTGGTTTCTCTCATCTACTATTCGCTTAGCCTTCCCCACCTCTACCCTAGGCAGCTCGCCCGGCCCTACCACTACCACTTCTGGTGTGAAGATCAGCACTTCCCGAAGCTCGTTCGAGAGCTTTGCTGCGAGCTTCCTCGCTTCCTCTTCACCGATCTTATTCTTCGCCTCTACCTTAATGGTCATATGGTCTGCTGAGCCTCTTCTCGTTACGGTTATGAGATACTCTGTTCCAACTTCAGGCTGCTTCATCAAGACCGCTTCCACCTGACTCGGCCAGAAGTTCACGCCGCTAACCTTAATCATATCATCAACCCTACCCTGAATCCTAGCCATCCTCCTATGCGTCCTACCGCACTCACATAGCAAAGAGTCGTAGAGGTGGGTTAGATCTCTAGTCCTATATCTCAGCAGAGGGGCCGCTTGCTTCTGTATAGTTGTGAATACTAACTCACCCTTCTCTTCTGGGCCTAGCTGCTCACCTGTCTTAGGGTCGATGACCTCAACGATGAAGTGATCCTCCCATAGGTGCACGCCATCGTGTATCCTACAGTCATTCCCCACACCAGGGCCGCAGAGCTCTGTTAAACCGTAGATGTCGTAGAGGTCCATATTATAAATCTGGCAGATTCGTTTACCCAGCTCTGCAGTCCACATCTCAGAGCCTACAATCCCCTTCCTGACTTTAGTGTCTTTGCTTAAGTCTACACCCATCTCCGCAGCCACCTCAGCTATCCTTAGCAGATAGGATACGATGGCAGCTATCATCGTTGTGCCGAAGTCGAGCATGTATTGGATCTGGCGTTTTGTGAAGCCCGCTGACGCTGGCACAATAGTTGCGCCAACCTTCCTCGCACCGTAAAAGAAGCCGAAGCCTCCAGTAAACATGCCTAGCGTTGGTGTTATCTGGAAGACATCCTCCTTAGTCATACCTGACATAACTAGGCACCTAGCCATCATATCCCCCCACTGATCCAAGTCCTGTAGGGTGTAGAGCCCTAACGTAGGTGTGCCTGTTGTCCCAGAAGACGCATGTATCTCAGCAACTTCATTTAAAGGGACGGCTGAGAGCCCAAACGGGTAATTGCTTCTAAGATCATCCTTAACGGTGAAGGGCAAGCGCCTTAAATCATCCAACGAATTTACATCATCTGGGTGTATGTTAAGATCCTTCAGCTTCTTTCTGTAAAATGGCACTCTATCGTAAACTGTCCTCACCACCCTCTTTAACCCCTTAAGTTGAAGCGCCTCTATCTCGCTTCTAGGCATCGTCTCAAGCGCTTTCTGGAAATATGCCTCTACCACACCAACATCTGCCTACACAACTGTAATAAAATTTTTACTTATTGCTAGTGTGTTGAATAACTGACCTGTTTGTCTAGGTTGTGTTTAGGTTTAGATTTTCTTCTTATGCCCTTTAATGTTGTGTGGTGGGGTTGGTAGTGTATGTTGGGGCTCTGTTAAGGGGGTGGGAGATTTCTTGGCTCTAGGCTTGTGTGTGACTGGTTTAGTGAGTTTAAGGTTGGTATGAATGTGAGGGGGTTGGTTCAGGCATCTTGAGGAAAGCTTTTTGCTGTGATTTATGCATACTTTTTGCCCTTTAGGCTTCACTAAAGCTTTGACAGCGATGTTGAAGGCTCTAGACTATATGGTGGAGGGTTTAGGATGAATGTTGAGCAGATAGCTAAGCCAGATGAAGATGTGTAGCTCATCAGGGATAAAGGTCTTAGAGAGGAGAGTGGATCAATAGAGTGGAGGGTTAGAAGGGTGTTCATCAAGATTCACCTTGCGGTAAGGGCAAAGCAGATACTATAATGGAGGATGCTAGAGAAGATGCTTCAGATGGAAAGGTTGCTCAAACCGCTAGTGGAGGAACTCTTCAAAGGCAGAGTAGTAAAAGGCGTAGGAGACGAAGCATTCACTCAGGAGAAAACTTTAGGCTCTTGGATGAAAGAGCCATAGAGCCCTGCATAAAGGTCAGGAAGAACCCCTCCACAAAGCTAGGGGTGCGTAGCTAGAAGACTCGTAGCCGAGTGGCTCAAAGACCCTGAAAGATGAAAGAAGCATAGCCCAAACGAGTAGCTGAATCAGCTACCCCATAACCCAAAAGAACCATAAGAGAACATATTTCACCCATCAAGTTGAGAAGCATCGCCAACAAACCCCTCTTCAAACCCTCAACCTACAACCCCATCATAAAGATGAAACCGTAAAGAAAGCAGCTCGCAGAAACAAGGCTTACCACACACCCTAGTTATTCAACACAGTAGGTTGCTCTCTAACATTTATTTGACAGGGAGACAACATTATATAGCTTTGATTGGAAGTGGTTAGGTAATGGATCTATGTGATGAGATATTAAATCTTGACAAAGGGATAAGGTTTGTAGCCATTTTAAGTAAGGCTGGCAAGGTTCTTGATTCAAGAGTTAGAGCGGATGTGAAAGGGCGGGAGCTTATGCCTCTACATG
>CALJAQ010000176.1 GCA_938029515.1 uncultured Nitrososphaerales archaeon | reverse complement strand
TGCGCCAATCGAGAATATGGCTTCTCTCGCCTTTGCCCATAAAGATGGTAGATTAAGCTCTAGGTGGCATGCTTCTTCGCATCTACCGCAGATGGCGCAGTCATAGATTCTTTGAGCTACTTCTTTGATGCCGATTTTGTCTCTCATCATTAATTTACCTAAGAAGGATTTGTTCTCATCTTGCAGCTGCTTGAGTAGGTAGAGCCTACCTCTAGGTGAATAAGATTCCCAGTTTAAAGCGTTGTAGACAGGGCACTTTTTGACACAGTAGCCGCATTGAGCGCAGGCGAAGATATCAGTCTTTTGAAGAGCCGGGAGCTTAAATAGGCTCATATTACAACACTCTCCCAAGTGTCCACAGCGCTTCTAAGAAGAGTGAGTAAAATGGAGCTGGTAATGTTAAGCCGAACTTCGATCTTGCTTCGATAGTTTTCCCAGGGTTAAGGATGGAGTTAGGGTCTAGCTGCTTCTTAAGTGCGGTAAATTCTTTCTTCCTCTCCGGTTCGGATTTCTTTAGGTGGAAGGAGTTCCAGATCCCGTATCCGTAGGAGCGGCCTCCGTGCTTCACCGCTTCATCTATCAGCTTCTTGGTGATGGCTGTGTGGGTGAGGTATTTCATCGGCTTCCTCTCGTCGCTTAGAAACAGGGGGAAGTAGAGCACGTGTTCTGGTGAAGTGAATATTGCTTCCAGCTCAACATCCATACCAGCGTCTCTACCGAGCCTCCACGAGTAGAGTATCATATCGTGTAAAGCCTTAACTGGGATGAGAACATCTGACGTTAGGACTGTGGGCCCCCACTTCTTTATCCTTAGAGGGTAGAAGCGTTCTCTCCACTCGTCCCAAGCTTCTGCAAGCGGCCTTACATTGCCTCCATATTCTAAGGCTACGTCTCGGAAAACCTTCATCCAACCTTCGACTTCAGCCTTAGATCCTGTGTAGAGTCCGAATAGAATAGCCCCAGATTCTGCATCCTCTATCGATTTTATGGCTTTATCTCGCCTTGCTTTTAGGAAGCCGAATGCTCTTAGGACTAGGGTATCTGGTTTTGTCGACTCTAAAACACGTATAGCGGCGTTCAGCGCGCCTTGAAGCTGGTAGAAGTAGGATAGGAACGGCTCCTCCGCCTCGAGCTTAGGTGCAAGCCTCAGCGTTAAATCCAAAAATATGCAAAGTATTCCTTCTGATGAGAAGGCTTGTTGAAGGGTTAATGGCGTTGACCTCTTATCTAGAGTAACTATTTCGCCAGAGGGGAGAGCCGCAGTAGCATCAACTACATTATCTACAAACCTACCATATTTAAGGGAGCCGTAGCCAAGCCCACCTGTAGCAGCCCAGCCTCCAACGGTAGAGCTAGGAGAGCTTGATGGGCATACAGGCAGGCGCCACTCTGTATCAGCTAGACGATCTATCAGATTCTGCCAGACCACCCCACATTCAACCTTAATTAGACCATTCTTTTCATCAAATTCGATTATCCGATCTAAACCGGTTAGATCGAGTAGAATGCCGCCTTTTGTCGGCACCGCTCCACCGTATCCCCAAGTCGCTGAACCCCTTGGTGTAACTGGTATCTTATACCTGTTGGCAACCTTCAGAATTTCAGAAACCTGCTCTTTTGACCTCGGTTTAACTACTAGATCTGGTGTGCTTTTGAAGAGCCAGGCTACTTCACTGGGTAGTGGTGCTAGATCGTGGTTGTAGACTTTTCTCTCAGAGTATGTGTCTGAGACGCTCTGCTCACCTACAATAGAGATAAGGTCTTGTTTTACGCTCATTTTTCAAGCATGTTTACAAGGTGGTCTACTTATATGTTAATACCAATTAGACTATATTGTGATAAAGAAAGTAAATAGAGGGTTGTGGGTGTATATTTTGCTACCATCTACTTATAGATGCTCTAATTCTTCTTCAAGGTTTAATGGCCTTAAGACAGCTATCCAGCCTCTTCCAGTTGGGTCTTTGTTTAGTAGTGTTGGCTCTGCCCTAAGCTCCTCATTTACCTCCTGTATCGAACCTGATACAGGCGCTCTCAGTAGGAATATTCGTCTTCCAGCTTCGATAGAGCCGAAGGGGTAGCCTCTGCCGACATATCTACCTTTAGGCAGAACTCTTACGAACTCTATGTTCCCCAGCTCTTTTTGAAGCTTATCTGTTATACCTACTCTGACGGTTAGCGCTGAAGGGTTCCCTTCCACCTTTGCCCAGATTTCATCTGGAGAGACCCTTACTTCACCCACAACCTCCTCGAGTCTGCTTCTTTTAACCATCCACATCACCCTTATCAACTTACGCAACTCTCTATATAGAGTAAGTCGTAATAGTATTAATACCTACTTAACCTACATAAACAATATAAGGCAAATATGTAGTTGGGAAAAATGTATGAAGCCGCAGATGCGGAGAGTAGTGAAGCTCGGTAGATCAACATTAGCTGTGACATTACCGAAGGAGTGGGTTGAATCTATCAAACTGAAGAAAGGAGACTACGTGTTAGCTGAAGACGGTGGGGAAAATACGCTTAGATTGTCGAAGATGAAAGAGAAGCTCTACAAAGCTCCAAAGGTCTGTGTTATAAATGTAGACTCTGTAAGATCTAGAAGCCTTCTCACTAGACTAATCATAGGGGCATATACGGTTGGGCACGAGTTGATTTGGCTGCATTCGAGACACGGCATCAAACTTGAGCAGATGATGGAGGTTAATAAGACGCTGCAGAAGCTTGTTGGGTTGCATATCGTTGAGCAGACGGAAAACATCGTTCTACTACAGAGCTTGGCTGACCCAACTAAGCCGTCGCTGGATAACTCGATAAGAAGACTACACCTTCTAACCTACTCGATGTTAGAAAACATCTTGCGAGCCCTTCTAGATTGGGATAAAAGTCTTTTAGATAACGTGCTCTTCACCGGAGAGGAGTGTGATAAAATCTATTGGCTGATAATTAGGCAGCTTCTTACGGCTGCTGGGGATAAGGTGATGTCAGAAAGCCTAGGGGTGAAGTCATATCTTTGGCTGGTCGGTAATAGGGCGGTAATTAGAATTCTTAAAACCTTGATTAGGCATAACGAAAGTATATCCAAGTGGGTGCTCAAGATTATAGAGAATGGAATCAGACCCTCTCAAGACATCGTCAGCAACGTTGTAGAGCTTGGTAGATTTACTTTACATATTCAGTCAGAGGCAATAGATGCTTTACTTATGCGTGATGTAGAGAAAGCTAATAACATCATAGAACAAGCCATACAAAAAGCCCAAGAGGTTGAAAACAGCCTCATCAACATATCAGCCTCATGCAACGATAACCTGCTAAGAACGGCCTTAATCAACGTGTTAAGTGAGCTAAAGTGTAGCCTGCTTGACATGAAGGCTATCGCTGAGATAGCGATAAACAGAGGAGCAGAAGAATCAGGAAGCTACATTACAATAGAAACCGGATTCAAAGGAGGTGAATCTACCCTACGTGAAAACGTTGAGAGGAGGTAGAACAAAGAGGTTTGGAGAGTGTAGATGTTGATGGAGAGCAAGTCCTCAAAACTTGCGCCACCTGCAAACAGTGCCTAAGCTTCTGCGCGGTAGATGATGGCGGTGCTCTACGTCCTTTACCGAGTGTAATTGCTGAAGGGCTGCTGGCGATTAGTAGCAGCCCAGCGGATTTGGATGAAACTAAAGTGAAGATGTTAGAGGAGACATATAAGTGTGGCTTATGTGGAAGATGCTCACTCTGCAGACACCAATTAGATGTAGTAGGATTATCATATAAGCTTAGAAGGCTGCTTGCAGAGAGAAGTCTAATACCCAAGCCGCTGATGAATCTTCAACGTATGGTAAAGGAGAGTAGGAATACATTCGGCGCAGACGTGTCCGCTCGAAGCATGTGGGTGGATTATGTAGGGCTTACGAAGATACGTGTGAATAAAGCTGCAGATACCCTTTACTTTGTGGGCTGCACACCATCTTATAGAGCTCAAGGTCAAGATATAGCGTATGCAGCATCCCTAACCTTGAACGCTGTAAACGAGGACTGGACTATCTTAGGTTCAGATGAATGGTGCTGCGGTACACCTCTTCTAGCCGTAGGCGATTGGAAGGGTGCTAAAGAGCTGGCTACACATAATATTGAGTTTATAGAGTCGCTTGGTGTTAAGATG
>CALJAQ010000175.1 GCA_938029515.1 uncultured Nitrososphaerales archaeon | reverse complement strand
GTTGGGAAGGGCTCTGAAAGCTACGCTATGCACGTTAAGGGTCTGGAGATAGGGGGCTATGACCCGAGAGGTTCAAAAGGGCAAGGGTTGGTGTTAGCCGCTGGCTCAAGAGGGGGGTGCCACCACGCATATGGAGTAGCTTCTTTTATAGAGATACCGCAAGGAAACGCTACAAGCGCTAAAGGAAAAGGGTTGCTTGTCAAAGGAACCCTGAGAGTTAGGGTGATGATAGATTCAGCTCCCCTCTGCGCCTTCGCAGCGTCTAGAGTGCCTCCTCCACTCCTAGCTAGATTGATATCAGCTGCTACAGGGTTGGAGATGCAGCCTTCTGATTTAGAGAGGGCTGCTGATAGAATAGCGACTCTCGAAAGAGCCTATAACGCTAGAGAAGGGTTAAGAAGAGAGCACGATACACTCCCACCTAGGTTGTTGAAGGAAGCTGTGCCTGACGGCCCGAACAAAGGCTCTACTCTTTCTCCTGAAGAGCTTGAACTAATGAAGACTGAGCTCTACGAGTCTATGGGTTGGGATACCGCTACAGGTATACCTAAGAGGAGCACATTAGAGGCTTTAGGGTTGAGGGATGTAGCTTCAGATCTAGTTAGGGTTGGGTGTCTTTAGTCTACAGACGCTTAGTTGCGGTTAACGGCTCTGTCTTTCGCGAAGTATCTTCATCAGATATTCGTCTCTCAGCCTCATAACCTCGCTCGCTGACCTCTTCGACCAGTCGTAAAAGCCTTTACCAGTCTTCACCCCAAGTTCGTTTCTCTCAACCATCTGCTTAACAATGTTATGCGGCTCGGTTGAGTTGTCAAGATCCTTATAGACTATTTTAGAGACCGCGTGAAGTATGTTTACACCTGAAAGGTCGACTAGATCAAAGACGCCTAAGACGGGGAAGCGTGTGCCGAGGGTTTCTTTTATGACAGTGTCTATATCCTCTGGTGTCGCTACACCCTTCTCTACTAGAGAGGTTGCTTCTCTTATGATGGCGTATAAGATCCTTATCCCAATCTGACCAGGCACATCCCTGTTCACTATAACAGGCTTTTTACCAACCTTTTCAAGCAGCGCTTTAGCTGTCAAGATGGTTGCATCTGAAGTCTTCTCTCCTCTGACTATCTCCACAGCTTGGAGTAGAGTTGGCGGGTTCCAGAAGTGTGTGCCAACCACCTTATCTGGGCGTTTAGTTGCAGCAGCTAGAAGGGTAATAGGTATTCCAGAAGTGTTGCTTGCAAGGATTGTATGCGGAGGAGCTGACTGATCTAATGTTGAAAAGACACTCCGCTTAACATCAACATTCTCTGTGACCGCTTCGACCACAAAATCAGCACACCCGCCAGCTTCCTTAAGATCTAAAACTGGAGAAATGTTTGAAAGAGCAGCTTTAGCTTCGCTCTCACTTAGAAGTTCGTATTGAGTAAACCTCTTTAGATCGGCTTCTATAGCTGATAAAGCGTTATCAAGTATAGTTTTATTTACATCATTTAACAGCACCTTAAAGCCTGCTTGAGCAAAGACTTGTGCTATGCCGTGCCCCATAAGACCGGCTCCTACAACTGCAACCGTCTTAATCTGCTCTACAGACATAGGCTGATGCATGTATAGATAGGTATTTTAACGCTCACTCTGTTGACGGCAACAGAATCTAGGGGCATAGATATTTACCGCCAGAATACAAGGTGATGATGTGAATAGGCGCATATTTGATGTAGAAGAGAATGTTATTGATGTGTTAAAAGAATTCGGTCTAACACGTTTGCAGGCTGAAGTCTACTTAACATTAAGAAGAGTAGGCTCAGCATACGCAAGGGATCTCACAGCAGAGTTAAAGGCTAACAGAGTTGATGTTTATCGCGCATTACGAACTCTACGGAAGCTTGGGTTAGTAGAGGTTCAATTAGGCAACCCTACCCGTTTCCAAGCTGTAGCACCAAGAGAAGCGATCGAAACCCTAATCAACAGAAGAGAAGAGACGTTAGCTAACCTAAAAGAACGTGGTAAAGAAATCTTACCAAAACTCGAAGCGTTAACGCAAGAGCCAAAAGCTTCTACACGAGGTGAAAAAAAGCTCTTTTTGAGGCTGCTCTCAGGTGCACAGGTCTTTCGCAGAGTAGCTGATTTGGTGAAGGATGCAAGGTATGTGTTGAAGATGATCTCCACCAGAGGACTCCATTTACACTGGCAGTCTGGTATATATGATGTTGAAAGCCTTAGCGTGCAGCGTGGAGCTAAGATAAGAATACTGACATATATTGGTAAGCAAGATATTGAATGTGTGAAGGAGTATTCTAATATAGCATCCATCCGCCACTTAAATGATCTTGCGGCGAGAATAAGGTATATAGTCGTAGACGAGAAGCAGCTCATCCTACCAGTATCGTCGCCGCCACAAGGCTTAAAAGATCCGGTTGTGGTATGGAGTAATAGTCCAGCCTTAATCGACGGTTTAATCCACGACTTTGATGCTGCTTGGCTGAACGGCGTAGATGTAGATAAGCGGATAAAGGAACTGCTGTAAGTAAACATATGCTACACTATCCACATTTTTACCTAACGTCAAGATATCTTCAGTAATATGCGCTCAACACTCAGAAGCTACCTAGCGCAAAACCTCGTGTTTGATTTTATAGACATAAATCTGATAAAACCCTCAAGACTTAACATAAGAAAAGAGCTAGGTGATCTAGATGGTCTTATGGCTTCTATAAAAGCAAACGGCTTACTTCAACCCATAACAGTCCGTATACGAAGTGACTATTTCGAGGTGGTTGCTGGTAATAGGAGGCTTGAGGCGTGCAAACGATTAAGATGGGCAACCATACCTTGCTTCGTCAAAGATATAGATGATAAAACGGCGTTTGAGTTGTCGTTAATAGAGAATGTGCAACGTAGAACCCTAAACCCACTTGAAGAAGCTGAAGCATTCAAACAGTATGTGGACGAATACGGTTGGGGTGGGATAACGGATCTAGCTCACAAGATAGGCAAAAGCGTCGAATACGTGTCACATAGAATAAAGCTGCTTGAGCTACCCAAAGACGTGCAGAACAAGTTAATCAGCGGCCAGCTTTCACCCAGCTCTGCCCAAGAATTACTCTGGATAGAAGATGATGAAGCTAGAACTCAACTGGCATTAACCGCTGTCGAGTTAAAGATGCCTACTAAAAAACTCAGATCAGCGGTTAAGCTGATTAAAAGCGGGGTGAGCGTAGGAGAAGCACTATTAGACTTAACAGAATATCAGACCTTGGGAAACAACGATGAGGAGCATAGGGTGAAAGTGATCGAAGAGGCAATCCTTGTCCTCAGAATATGTCTAGTCCGCTTCGACAACGTAGTAAAAAAGGCAGCCAAATACCCTGAGCTTAGATCAACACTTCTAGAGAAGAGGTACACAGTTCACAAATTAATTGACGGCCTTATATACGAGAAAAAAAGAATAGAGGGGGCTAAACCTAGCTGAAATACGGTATCACATGCTCCTTACAGACCTTTGGCGTAAGCCACGGGTCTGGGCTTATCTCAGCCCAGATCACAGTAGTTACACCAACCTTAGCATACTCTTCGAATCGGCTTATGATCTGATCAGGCTTTGACGCGACGTTAAACGCTGCGATAAGCGCATCGTCTCTTACTAGGGTTGATCTGCTTTCGATCACACGTGGATCTTGTGTAATGGAGTAGCATTCAGGTATTAGAACGCCGCCGTATAGCCTAGCCTTCTTAAGCGCTTGTTCAAAGTCTGGGTGGTATGAGGTGTCCACAAAGGCCATCTTCTCCATTTTATCTGGATCTCTACCCGCTTCCCTTGCCGCTGAGTTAAATGCGGGCAAGATTACTGATTTAAAGTATTCAGGTGGGCCGAGGCTTAAGATGCCATCACAGTATTTACCAGCGACCTTAGCCATCTTAACACCGCCAGCAACCCCGATCAGCGGTATGGTCTGCTTTGGTTTGTCGTAGAGGTAGAAGAAGGTCTTAAAGTATCTTCCTTTAAATGTGAAATAGTCTTGGCTTGTCCAACACTTCTTAATCAGCTGTATGGCCTCCTCCACCCTAGCTACGCGCTCAGCGTTAGTAGGCCACACTCCAGTAACAGTGTTTTCATTCATGGCTTCCCCTGCACCTACATGTAGGCCTACTCTACCTTCGTGCAGCATAGCCATAGTAGCTGTCTGCAACGCTACATCAACAGGATGATTCCTTAAGCCTAGGGGTGCAACCATATAGTGGCAAGCGATATGGGTGGTGCGCTGCAGATAAGCTTCACACATTATGTTTGCTGCTGAGCAGTGCCCATTAGTATGGTGCCAAGGTAGTGTATGATCTCCTTCCCACAGTAGGTCAAAGCCTGCCTCCTCGTAAAGCGGAACCCTCTTTATTATGTCGACCGGGTCATATTCGACTACAACTGGGCATATACCTATCTTGAGCCTCTTTGGCATGCCTTTTCACAACACTATTGCTTTGGTTCGTTTTAGGATTTACGGTTGAAGATAAATCCTGGGGTCAACCGTTAAGGTTATGTTCAACGGTGGAGCGCCTCTTCCTGATATGGGAAGCTTACCACAATTTGAATACGTTGAGCCGTCGACATTACAGCATGCTCTATACATCCTCAACCGCTACGGAGACTCAGCGTGCATCTTAGCAGGAGGCACAGACCTACTCGTTCAGATGCGAGATGGGAAGAAGGCGCCAAAATACATCGTGAACATCAAAAAGATCCCGCAGCTAGAAGGCATCAGATTTGAGAAGGAAGGAGTTGTAATAGGCGCATTAACCACGGTCAACACCATACATGAGTCAAAACTCGTCAAAGAAATGTTCCCAGCGCTACACCAAGCGGCAGGTGTGCTAGCATCCTATCAGGTGAGAAACCGGGCCACAATAGGAGGAAATCTTTGCAACGCCTCCCCTGCGGCAGATCTGGCACCGCCACTTCTCATCTACGAGGCGAAGCTGAAGATAGTTGGAGCTGATGGAGAAAATGAGGTTCCTATAGAATGCTTCTTCTTAGGCCCGGGTAAAACGGTTATAGAACGAGGGATGGTTCTTAAAGAGATCTATATTCCAAAGCCTAAAGAAAACACTTACAGTATTCACCTAAAGTTTGGAGAGCGAAGAGCTATGGAGTGCGCAATAGTTAATGTGGCTGCATCGATGACCATAGAAGACAGCTTATGTAAGGATGTGAAGATAGCCCTAGGTTCAGTGGCTCCAACACCTATCAGAGCTAAGACAGCCGAGGCTGAGGTGTGTGGAAAGAAGGTGGATGAAGAGGTGATAGAGAGAGCTGCTGAAGCAGCTGCAAAAGATAGCAGGCCGATAAGTGACATACGTGCTTCAGCTGAGTATAGGAGGGAGATGGTGAAGGTTTTTGTGAAAAGAGCGCTGCGTTCACTCTTGGTAGAGAGTAATATGAAGGATGCGGGGTGAGATTAATGAAGCAACGCATAAAACTTTTTGTAAACGGCGAGGCATATGATATATACACTGAAACCAACCGGACACTGCTTGATGTGTTAAGGGAAGACTTGGAGTTGACAGGCACAAAAAGAGGTTGCGACTCAGGGGAATGTGGAGCCTGCACAGTACTCCTAAACGGTAAACCAGTAAACTCTTGTCTAATACTAGCGCCTGAAGCAGATGGGCAGAATATAGTCACGGTAGAGGGTGTAAGCAGACCTAACTTACCTCTACACCCGGTGCAAGAAGCGTTTATTGAGAAGTGGGCAATACAATGCGGCTTCTGCACACCGGGGATGATAATTTCTGCTAAAGCGCTTTTAGATCGAAACATAGAGCCTTCTGAGGAGGAGATTAAGCAGGCTTTAGCTGGTAATCTGTGTAGATGCACTGGCTATGTGAAGATTATTGAAGCGGTTAAGGCTGCGGCTGAAAAGGTGAGGGATGGTAGAAGTTGACGGTTCAGATAGGGCGAGAGCGTTTAATAGGGAGATCTTTAACCAGAGTTGACGCATTAGAGAAGGTTACTGGCAGAGCGGTTTACTGCGACGACATCAAAATGACAGGCTTACTATACGGGAAGATTCTAAGAAGCACAAGAGCGCACGCAAAGATCAAGAGAATCGATGTGTCTAAAGCAAAGGCTCTTGAAGGCGTTAAAGCTGTTGTGACTGGTAGAGACGCCCCTTTCCGCGGTGGAGAAGCGTTAAGGGACCAACCCTTCCTAGCATTAGACAAGGTCAGATTCG
>CALJAQ010000174.1 GCA_938029515.1 uncultured Nitrososphaerales archaeon | reverse complement strand
GAGGAAGAAGTAAGACGAGCAGCAGATATGAAGATATGGATAGAGGCGAGAATAGCCGAGCACGAAGCAGATATTGAAAGACTTAAACAGATGCTCTTAATAGTAGATAGTATACTAAGGCATAGTAGCTTTAAATCTGCTGCTGAAATCATACCCAAGACACCTACCCTTACAGAGACAGAAATTGAAAGCTTTAGTGAGGTCCGCCCTATCAAAAGAATAAAGGATGGGTTGCTTTTAGCTAACATCTACATCTCGCCTAACACTTTGGTTATAATCCCAGCTTCAGATGTCAAAATAATGGTGGATACACCACCCTTCAGAAGCTTCTTTGTTAACAGAATATTAGAAGGTATGAGAGCCAAGGATAATGAGGCTGTAAAGGAGGGAAAGCTACAGCCAAACCAAGCACTATCTTATACTGTGGAGGATGATAAGGGTAGGCTGACCAAGATAACGATTCAAAACTATGGAAACCAGACAAGGTTAAACGAAATCATAAGCACAATAACCTGGTCACTCACACGAATGCTAGAAAAGAGTAGGTAAACAAAATCTATGAGCAATGTAGATAAAGTTCTCATCCTAGACTTTGGGGCACAATACGCTCACCTAATAGCACGGCGCATAAGAGAATGCAGAGTCTACTCTGAGCTCATACCTTATAACACAAAGGCTGAAGATATAGCCCAAATTAAACCCAAGGGCCTAATCTTCTCAGGAGGGCCGGCAAGCGTCTACGACAAAGCCGCACCGCTTCCAGACCCAGCCGTATACAATCTAAAGATACCGATACTTGGCATATGCTATGGGCTGCAGCTTATAGTTCATCAACATGGAGGCGAGGTTATTAGAGCTGATAAGCAGGAATACGGCAAATCTGTACTCAAAATAACGGATACATCAGACATATTCAAAGAATTCAAACCAGAAGCGGTATGCTGGATGAGCCACGGAGATGCGGCAACAAAATTACCTATAGGCTTCGAACCTATAGCATACACTGATAACTCACCGTACGCAGCAATAAGAGATAAAGAGCGGAAGATTTATGCCCTACAATTCCATCCAGAGGTTTCCCATACACCACGAGGTAAAAAGATCCTAAGGAACTTCCTCTTCGAGGTCTGTAGATGTGGAATAAACTGGACTATGCATTCTTTTATACGGCGCACTATAGAGGAGATTAGGGCTAAAGTAGGTTCAGAGAGAGTTTTATGCGCCTTAAGCGGGGGTGTTGACTCCTTTACAACAGCAGCGCTCATACATAAAGCGGTAGGAGAGCAGCTTACGTGCATATTTGTGAATCATGGGCTGCTTCGTAAAGGTGAAGCTGAAGAAGCTGTGAAAACCTTCAAAGATACATTAGGCGTAAGATTGATAACAATAGATGCTTCGAAAAGGTTCTTAGATAGACTGAGAGGGGTAGTTAATCCAGAAGAGAAGAGGAGGATAATAGGCGAGGAATTCGTGAACGTATTTACAGAAAGCAGCATAAAGTACGGTCCATTTGAGTGGCTTGCACAAGGGACTCTATATCCTGATGTAATAGAGTCGGCTGTGAAAAGCTTGGCCTCAAGGATAAAGACGCACCACAATGTAGGCGGGCTACCTGAGCAGATTAGATTTAAGATGCTTGAACCTTTAAGAGACCTCTACAAAGATGAAGTTAGAAAGCTAGCAACTCTGCTTAAACTACCGGACAGAATAGTGAGAAGACATCCTTTCCCAGGGCCAGGGTTAGCTGTCAGAATCATAGGCGAGGTTACAGAAGAGAAGCTCAGAATATGCAGAGAAGCCAGCAGCATAGTCGAAGAAGAGCTGCAGAAGTATAAGCTATATGATAAAGTGTGGCAAGCATTCGCAATAGTTGGAGACGATAAAGCGGTTGGTGTGCTTGGCGACGCTAGAAGCTACGGGTTTATAGTTTCTGTGCGTATAGTCCAATCAACCGACGCTATGACTGCGGACTGGGTAAGAGTACCTTATAAGGTGCTTGAGAGGATAAGTAGCAGAATAACCAACGAGATTCATGGTGTGTGTTGGGTAACGTATGTGATTTCAAGCAAGCCGCCCGCGACGATAGAGCCTCAGTAGTGTATCAACCCCTCCCACGCATCCACCTAAAGATCAAAGCAGTTGAAGCTGCCATTGTGGAGAAGCATATTGTAAAAGCCCAAAAATATGCTTCAACCCCGTAAAGGCGTTCACCTGCTACCACCATTCTAGGTGTGAAAAGATCTATTATCATCCCCATAAATGCTGGGTAAGCGAAGGCGCCTAGAAATGCGAATGTGTTAACCACGCTTAAGATTAGAGCTAGGTTGTCTTCGCCCCTCTCCTTTCTGAGGATAGCAGGCCAGATTGTGAAACCACTTAACGCTAGCATAGCAGACGAAAAAGAGATTGCCGCTAGTAGCGCATTGCCTATAATGGTAGAGTAGAGTAGAGCGGTTAGAAGAAGAGTTGTTAAGAGGTGGCTAAACTTATAGACCCTGCTCCATAAACCTCTTCTATCAGCTAATAAACCACTAATAGGGCTTCCTATAGCCATCATAGCTGCAGGTATAGCCGCCACAATACCAGAAATATCCCTTCTAAATGTGAATACGTCATAAAGGTATTTAGGCATCCAGCTGACTAAGCCTACATAGGAGCCGTATGCTACTGCAACAGACACGTATACTGGTACAAGATTCGGTGAAAAAAGCGTCTTTAGCCTTAACGCACTTTGGTCAGAGGAGTTTCTGACACAGCTTGCACTTCTGTTGCTTATATTGCTTATAATAAACAAGGCAAAAAACAGATAGAAGAGCAGACTCGCTAACGCTATACCGACGAATGTTTGACGCCAGCTTAAACCTCGACCCAGCAACACACTAGGGATGACCATGCCCAGCAGACTTGCGGTATACCCCCAACCTGTGTATACACCAACCACTTTCCCATATAATGTGCTTTTAAATGAAAGGGCAGTGGTCTTCAGACCAGCGATATAAACAGAGGCGATGGCTGCGGCAATCACCACTCTTGACGCTATAAGCATCTCAAAAGAAAGTGAAGTAGCAAATAGGAAACACGCCACTATATACAGCGGCATAGTACACAAGATAACTTTGCTTGAGCCATACTTATCTATCGCAACGCCGTAAATCGGCTGAAGTATGCCGTAGACGATGAAGTAGGATGAGGTGAGTACGCCTACACCTACTGCTGAGACGCTAAACTCTCTCATAAACTCCCCAGCAAGCGGCCCTATAACTGTTCTATGAAATTGAGAAAAGAAGTATAGCCCCATATACAAAGCTAAGATTAAAAGAGGAGGTAAGGCAACGCTCTTCTGCAACTTTATGTTGCCTCTAACCCTTAAGTCATCGATCAGCTTCAACCGCCCAATAGTTCAAGCTCCAATGTATTACTGGAACATCGGCTATTCTATGCCCTGGAAGTATCTTCTTAACAGCAGCTAATAGGTTTCTGAAAGATGGTGCGTTAATCTTAACCCTGTAAGGCTTCTCTTTTCCGTCGCTAACGATGTAAAATGAGATGCTACCGCGCGCAGCCTCTGTTCGAGCGTATGCTTCACCCACCTTCCCCCTTACCCTCCCTCTGAAGTGGTACCTGACAGGACCAGGCTTCATCATCTTTACCGCCTGCCTTATTATCCTTAAACTCTGATACATCTCCATATATGAAACCATGCACCTCGCATAAGAATCCCCTTCCATCATAACGGGCACATCAAAGTCAATTGTGTCATAGAGTGAGTAAGGTTCATCTTTACGTGTATCAGAGTAAACCCCTGAGGCCCTAAGCGCAGGGCCGACTATGCCTAGATCTATAGCATCCTGCCTAGATAAGACACCGACACCTACCGTCCTATCTAGAAAGAGAGGATTCTCAAAGTAGATTTCCCTATATCTGTCCAGACGCTTCTCAAACTTATCACAGACTCTGAGCACATAGTCTTCCCAGCCCGCGGGCGCATCGTTCCTAACACCACCAGGAACCAAGTAGGCAAATGTAACCCTAGCGCCTCCTAGACGTTGAGCAGCATCGATGATTAATTCACGATCACCCATAGCCCACATGAACATGGTGGAGTGGCCTGTAAATATCCCCATTATTCCAAGCCAATACGTGTGGTTAAGTATTCGGTTGAGTTCAGCCATTATTATACGTAGGTACTTCGCTCTCTCCGGAACCTTATCCGCTATGTCGAGTATCTCTTCTGCTGCTAACACGTAGGGGAAGATCATCCCTGTAGAGTCTTGTATAGTTGGGCGCTCCAGATGCGGGATGTTCTGAAAATAGTTCTTGTACTCACACATCTTCTCCTTCCCCCTATGCACGTAACCAATATCTGGCTCGACCTCACATACAGTATCTCCATCTAAACCCAAGACTAGGCGCATATGCCCACTGCCAGGATGCTGTATGCCGAATGAGATCGCTACTGTTCGTTCATCCTTCTGAACCCAATTAAAGAGCTGCCTACCTAACGTGTCGTATTCAGGAAAGTCAAAAGCCTGCTGAAATCTCTCTAAGAAGCTAGGGGTTCTGACCTTCTTAAAGTCATCAGCTGAAGGCACGCATTGTGGCGGTGGATGATGAAGGATAGCACGTTCTATTCTAAGTCCAGAGTCTTCACGTTCCATCACCCCCCACTTCTTAACGTGGTACTCCTTTCTTAAAGGGGGTATATCGTCCCAGTCATCAGGTAGGAGCAGCCTTGCCAGTCGAGGATGCCCT
>CALJAQ010000173.1 GCA_938029515.1 uncultured Nitrososphaerales archaeon | reverse complement strand
TCCCACGTGTTTGGTAAAGTTAAAATATTTGTGCCACATATTTTTATATTGATCTTCTATGTGTCTAAAAGTGAGAAGTGTAGCACCTGATTTCATAGCTGACGTGTATGAGAGGGGGGCAGATAGGCCGAAGAAGATTCGATTCTCTGACTACCGTGGTAGATGGGTTGTGCTCTTCTTCTACCCAAGGGACTTCACATTTGTCTGCCCAACAGAGATAGAGCGCTTCGCAGACCTTGAACCAGAATTCAAGAAGGAGAATGCAGTAGTGCTAGGCGCCAGCACAGATAGCTTCTTCGCCCACAAAGCTTGGTATGAAACGGATGAGAGAATCGAGAAAGTTAGCTTCCCGATAATAGCAGATACAACCCTAGTAATAAGTAGAGCTTATGGTGTGCTGAACGAAGAGGACGGCAGCGCCTTTAGAGCAACCTTCATCATAGATCCAGAAGGTGTGGTCAGACACGTATCTGTAAATGACATGAACGTTGGAAGAAGCGTAGACGAAACCCTTAGAACACTACAGGCTCTGAAGACAGGTGAGCTCTGCCCAGTAGAGTGGCGACCAGGGAAAAAGACGTTAGGTAGAGTATAGCCATTCTCCTTAACTCTTTTTTGATAAGCCTTTATATCTTTAAGACTTCTAGGCTTTCTGATAGTGCGTTGCAGTCCTTGATGTGGGTTGAGAAGTATAGGCCGGTTAAGCTTGATGAAATCGTTAATCAAGCGCATGTTGTAGCTGGGTTAAAGGAGCTCATTAAAGCACCTTCGGAGATGCCTCACCTACTCTTTGCAGGCCCCCCTGGAACTGGTAAGACTACGGCTGCTCTTTGTGTGGCTAGGGCTGTGTTGAAGGATTATTGGAGAGATTATACGCTTGAGCTAAATGCTTCGGATGAGAGGGGGATTCAGACGGTTAGAGAGCGGATCAAGATCTTCGCTAGCTATAGTGTAGGTGCTGCTGGAGTGCCATTTAGGATAATCATATTGGATGAGGCTGATGAGATGACTAACGACGCCCAGACAGCTCTTAGGCGTATAATGGAGGAGAGTTCAAGGATATGCAGGTTCATACTCATATGCAACTATAGCTCTGGCATAATAGAGCCTATACAGAGCAGAACAGCCATATTCAGATTTCAGAGGTTAGAGGAGGGGGATGTTGTTAACCACCTAGCCTACATCTGTAAGTCAGAGGGTATAAAGAATTTTAAAGAGAACGCGCTTGCTCTAATATATAAGATAAGCAACGGAGACCTCAGATACGCCATCAACATACTTCAAACAGCAGCGGCGACCGGAGAAATTAGCGTAGAGAATGTTGAACGCGTAGCAGGCATATCAAACAAAGCTCTAGTCGCTGACATTGTAGCACGAGCTCTAAATGGAGACTTTAACGCCGCTAGGGAAAAGATGCTTGAATTGACGAAGGTCTACGGGATGTCTGAGCAAGACTTCTTAAAATACGCCTTTGAAGAGATAAATAGGCTGAATCCACCGAACCTTGATAAGATCGCTGAGTCGATAGCCAAATATGACTACCGCATCATCGTGGGCGCTAACCCTGATATCCAACTCACCGCCCTACTCGCAGAGTTAGTTCAGCTAGGTAAAGACCTTGCTCAGCAGGGCAAGAAAGGGAAATAGTAATAAAATAGTAATAATAAAGGAGGTAAAGGCTCATAGAGTATGAAGTTCAGCCTACCAAGGGGCCTTAGAGACATCGAGCCAGAAGACTTTGAGCTTATGGAGCAGGTTAGAGAAGCCTTTAACCAGACCTGCAGGCTCTTTGGATTCGATTTGATGGAGCCTTCTCCTCTCGAGCTGCTAGAGACGCTTGAGGCTAAGAGCGGTGCGTCAATAAGAGATGAGATCTACGCTTTCAAAGATAAGAGCGGCCGAGAAGTTGGGTTAAGATTCGATTTGACGGTTGGGCTTACAAGATGGGTTGTCTCCAACCGTAGCCTCCAGTATCCTGTTAAAATCGGCTCCTTCGCCGGGCTCTGGAGGTATGATGAGCCTCAGTACGGTAGGTATAGGTGGTTCTATCAGTGGGATGCTGAGGCCTTTGGGCCTCGTAATGTGGACGCTGACGCTGAGGTCGTTGACTTCACCTACAGCCTATTCAGAAGGCTGGGGTTAGATGAAGTGTCTATACACATAGGTGACAGGAAGCTGCTTGAAGAATACATAGAAAGGCAGCTCGGTGTAAAAGATGAGCTACTGGTCGCTGAAATGATGCGTGCATTAGACAAGGTGAGGAAGAAGTCGCTGCAAGAAATATTGGAGGAATATTCGTCAAAAGTTGAACCATCCACACTAAGCCAACTACTCGATTTTGGCAGGTTGAGTGGGGAAGCGGAAGAGGTCTTAAGCCGCTTAGAAGAATATAGGCTAGCATCCACAACCACACTAATTAACCTCATAGACCTACTAAAGCATAGAGGCGTCAAAAATGTAGTCTTGGATCTATCGATCGTTAGAGGACTTGACTACTATACAGGCATCGTCTTCGAAGCCTTCACAGCTGACCAAGCACTAGGCGCATTAGCTGGGGGAGGAAGATACGACATCCTACCGGCGGTATTCGGCAGACCAGACCTAGGTGCAACAGGCGTAGCAGGTGGGGTAGACAGAACAATAATCGCACTTAAGAGACGGGCAGCGCCAACCAAACCAAAAGAACCAACTGTCTACGTCGCATACGTCAATAAAGAGGTTCATGCTTACGCTCAGCACATAGCCTCAACCCTAAGAAGGGAAGGCTTACCGGCAGAAGTTGACCTCGCTGAGCGTACTCTAAGGAAGCAGCTTGAAGCAGCATCTAAACGCAACTCAGAGTATGTAATAATAATCGGACCTAAGGAGCTTTCCTCTAACAAAGTTATCATAAAAAATATAAAGAATGGAAAAGAAGATGTAAAATCAATCACAGAAACCATAAACCTATTAAAACAGGTTAAAAAAAAGGTAGAGGTGTGGTGTAACCACACTTAATAATTCAACCTTCGAGCTGCTTCTTCAGGCACGCAAATAGATTGCCAACCAGCTTCTGAGCCGCTCCTTCAAGTAGCCTCTGACCTACACTCGCTATCAACCCACCTACCTTTGCATCTGCCTTCCAAGCCATTCTAGTTCCACCGTCTGGTAGGTCGCTTAGATCGATCGCGGTTTCGAGGTCTACGGTACTGCCTGTCCCTGAGCCGTGTCCTGAGAGTTTCGCGTGCGTAGGCGGCTGCATGTCGAGCATGGCGAATTCGAAGTTGAATGTGCCTTTTATAAAGCCTACACCAGCTTTAACTGTTGCTTTAAAGCGGTCAGGCGCTAGAACTTCTAACTTCTGTAGGTCTGGTAGGCATTTTGCGACGTTGTTAGGTACACTTATGAAGTCCCACACTTTCTGCCGTGGAGCTTTTACGTCAAATGTACCCTCAAAATGCATATCTTATATTCACCTACCTTTCTACTTCTTAAGCCTCCTTTAACCTTTTTGGCCCCTTTCTATCCAACGCTTCTTTTCCCCTTTATCATCCTGTAGATTCTTTCTGGAGGGTTATGAGAGTCTGTTATGACGATTCCTAATGGTGATAAGGCATCCTCTATGGCAGCGGCTATCGAACCTAGCGGTACAAGCGACCCTTCACCCACACCTTTACTCCCAAGCTCCGTGAACGGTGATGGTGAAATCATGTGGTCGACTTTGATGTTAGGTATTTCAACCGTTGTAGGGAAGAGGTAGTCCATGAAGGTTGAGGAAAGTAGCTGACCTGTATCCTTACTGTAAACATATTCTTCAAAGAGTGCAGCTGCGATGCCGTTCATAGCCGAACCGTGCACCTGCCCCTCAACGATATGCGGATTTATCTGGACACCACAGTCATCTACAACCGCATAATCTAGTATCTTCACCTTGCCAGTCTCAGGATCTACCTCTACGACACAGGCGTGTGCTTGATAGGAGTAGGTGAGGGTCGCGTTGACAGTCTTCTTCTCCATGTCAGGCAGCTTGAATGGCGCCTTCCACCCATAGATTACTCTAAGACCAGGCTCTACCCCTTCAGGTAGCTCTAAGTTATTCCTGTATGCTAAGTTTGCTACCTGCCAGAAGGCAACAGCCTTATCTGTGCCCTTAACATAGACCTTACCATCCTTGAACTCAAGGTTCTCAGGCTTAGTCTTTAGCATATGAGCGGCTATCGTTGAGACCTTCTCCCTAAGCCTCTTGGCAGCGCCTAATACCGCACCTATCCCTGAAACCGCGAACTGGCTGGCGTAGCTGCCTGAGTGCCCAGTCCAACCGTGCACCCAAGAGTCGAATCCAGGAACCACAAACACGTCTTCAGG
>CALJAQ010000172.1 GCA_938029515.1 uncultured Nitrososphaerales archaeon | reverse complement strand
TTTGAGCCAGCAACCCTGCCACGCTCAAGCAGCAGAACCTTAAACCCCTTCTTAGCCAAAGTGTAGGAGGCAGTAGAGCCTGCTGGACCAGCCCCAACAACTATAGCATCAAAGCGTCTACTCATATCGCTTCCCCGCAGCCGATTTTCCCATGGCATTCTACGCATAGGGTAACCAGATTGGATGGCACATTATATAAGATCCCTTCATCCCAAAATATGTGATGAAGGCTAACCATTAAGGGTGAAAGAGACCTACCGCAGCTGAAGCATTGATAACCATCACGCTGCATAACTTCTTCTCTAAAGAAGGTTAGAAGGAATCTATCCAATTCAAGATCGTCTTTAAAGGCTCTTCCTAGTTTACTCAACCTCTCTCTCCAGAGCCTCCACTCGCTCTGAACCTGCTCCAAACCAAAGAATTCAAGAAGCTCCACTGCATCTATCGGTCTCGCAGTAGCAGCTAGAGCCTTCATCTTAACCTTAGCTACTATTATCTCCTTCAATTCACCGCTCCCTAAGAATTTAAGCCTCTTCGAGAGCACCCAAAGTATCATAGATGCCTTCGAACCTCTACTGAACTCTAGTAGGCTGACGTCGCTCAAGTAGACACCTTCTAACCTAATTATATGCATGTTCACAGATATAAGTTAACATGCCGCATCGATAAGCCAAAAATCTAGCTCACATTTCTCTAACTTTACTCGATAACGTTAAATAGTGGCGTAGAACCTTATTGAAAAGGTGGTTAAATGTCTTCTGACGAGTGGTTCAGAAGAAGAAGGATAAGATTACCCTTCTTCGACATAGACATCCCCAGCTTCTACAGCAGCGACCTAATAGATATACTTCGAGAATTCGAGCGGAGAATGGATGAAGCGCTCAGAGACCTAGGTGAGAGGGTTCCAGAAAAGCTGATACGGGAAAAAAGACTACCAGACGGAAGAGTTATCAAAGAGTTCGGCCCATTCGTCTACGGCTACTCAGTAAGTATAGGCCCTGACGGAAAACCCGTTGTGCGTGAATTTGGCAACCTAAAACCAGTTCCTGGTAGACCTGGGTTAACAGTAAAGGAGGAGAGGGAACCTCTAACCGAAGTTATAGAGAATGATGAGGTGAAGGTGATTATGGAGATCCCAGGTGTTGAAAAGGAGGACATACAGATCTATGCATCTGACTATAAGTTAACCGTATCAGTCGAGAGTAGAGGTAAATCCTACCATAAAGTTGTTGAAGTACCTAAGGATGTGGATCTTGAGAAGGCTGTAACAACCTATAGGAACGGCGTTTTAGAAATTACGCTACCTAGAAAGAGAGGAGAGAAGGGTTTCAGGATAAAGGTTGAGTAGAGTAGGCTCCCTGCTTAACGTAGCGCGGAAACTCTTTGGGTTTGAAGAATGGCTCCCTTAACCACACCGCTTTTTTGAAGAGTGCAGCCAAAGCTTCATCGTCATCACTGTTTCTCATCGCGGTTAAGAAGTCGACGTGATTATCTCCTCTAAGCAAGCAGGGCTTGAACTGACCGTTGTATGTTATACGTATTCTGTTATTCGCCATACAGAAGGCAGAGTTATGCATAGGCTTGACTACTTCAACCCACACTCCGTTAGGCAAAAGGTATTGGTGGCGTAGATGCAGTTGCCTTACCTTCTCCTCTACAGCGAGGCTCTTGAAGCGCTGCTCAAGTGCTGTGAGGTCGACGTGGAAGGTTTTGTAGAAGGTTGAATCAGCTGCACCTTCTGCGACGAGCTCTATAAACTGCACTTTAGCCTTCTCCCCACCTCCAAGTGAAGCAGCATAATCAATTAAGTCTTCAACCTCGTCTTCGTTTACACCCTTCATAACCACAACATTAAGCTTAACAGGCGTTAAACCCACTTCTACAGCACGTCTAATCGCTCTAAGTGTGTAGTCAAATTTTACTGCCTTTGTTATAAAGTTGAAGCGCTCCTCTCTGAGGCTGTGGAGGCTTATATTAACCCTATCTAACCCCAGATCCTTAAGGTCAGCTGCTAACTCTACGAGCCTTGTGCCGTTGGTCGTCATAGAAAGTTCCCTTAGAGGGAGTTCACCTAGCTTCTGAACTACATCAAGCACATCTCGTCTAAGCATCGGTTCTCCGCCTGTAAGCTTCACAACATTAACCCCAAATTTAGTTAACACCTTTACGATCCTCTGGATTTCTGATGCTGTCATTATATCCTTAGGCTCGTCGAATACCCCTTCGCTGTGGCAGAAGATGCAGTTGAAGTTGCAAAGAGTACTCGGGTTGAGCGAGATTCTCACACCTGTAACTGGTCTACCGAATCTGTCAAATAACACACAACCATCTTTAGGAGAAGTTGGCTGCGAACTCAACTTCAGTTTAGTAAGCGGTTTTAGCCTTATTTAAGGCTGTCTAACATCTTAAGTTGGGGTTGTCAAGATGGGCCCAGCTTGATCTCTAGGTTGTAGAGTTTTATGAACACGTCTAGGATCTCAGTTGCTGATGATGGGTGATCTAATAGGAATCTTTTGTAGAAGACTTACTTCTCTTCCCTTTCTGAAGCAGCGATTCTACGCTACTTCCTCTCGCTAGCTGCTCGTACTCATCCTAGCCTCTTCAATGCATCCACGGGTATGATGGGCTTCTCCTTAAAGAATTGAAGCTGCTTAAGGAGGAGCTCAGCATCCAATGCGCTTCTCGTGTAGGATACTCTCACTACAAGGACCTCTCTGACATCCACACCCCTTATCTATACATAAACCTACTCTCCGTAAAGCTCCCATCTACAGCTATGATCCTCAGCTTCCTGTAAGCTTCTTCAACAAGCTCCTTAAAACCCCTTTTACCACGCTACACCCCTAGAGATGAGCCTGAATAATGCATGAGGGGTGAAAGAACTATCCCGCAACCCCACCATACTACTTTTGAAGACCTTCGCCTTCTTCACCACCCTCACAAGCTACCCAACCAACCCATAAGGAGGGCAAAACAGAACAAGAAGTCTGATCCAAACAGACCAAACAAAATGGAGAACACTATCTTTACAACCTCATCTTACGTTATCAGCTACACTTAAATACTTACTCTTTCATATGTCTCAACGGTGGTCTCACGTGTCTAGTGAAAAATTCACTAAAGGTCAGACTTGGGGTGCCTTAAAGAAGGCGTGGAAGGCATACAAAATAGCCAAGGTCCAGAACGACAAAGAAAGGATGAAAGAATACGCTAAACGCATCCAAACACTACAAAAAGAGCTCGGGCTAACGGTAGCGAAGTTCCCAGACCTAGGACTATAGACCCACCCCTCTCCTTCTTTTTAAAATGCGATAGGGTTAAGAACAAGTTTTACCTTCTCGGTTAAGGATGCCAACCTTTTCAGCTGATGTTAACTTAGAAAGTGTGGTGTATCTTCAAACACTGAAGGCTAAGCTCGAGTGGAAGCACTTCGAGCGGCTGATGAAGATAGACAACCCAACGCTACACTCCTTTGTAGCTAAATACATTGACCTATGCCAGCCTGAGCAAGTGTATGTCTCAGCCGGGACAGATGAAGATATAGAGTATATCAAGCAAGCAGCCATAAGAGACGGTGAAGAAAGCAAGCTCGCAACAAAAGGGCACACTATTCACTTCGATAACTACTATGATCAAGCTAGAGATAGGGAGCACACAGTCATACTTGTAGAGAAGGGGCTGAATCTAGGTTTCGGCATCAGAACAGGTAAGAGAGAGGAGCTGCTGAAGGAGGTGCACGAGATCTTAAAGGGTATAATGAAAGGGCATCCCCTCTACGTATGCTTCTACAGCCTAGGACCTGTTGATTCAATCTTCTCTATACCAGCTGTTCAACTCACAGATTCGAGCTATGTAGCACACAGCGAAAACATACTATACAGACAAGGGTATAACATGTTTGTGAAGCAAGGTAAGAGCGCACGCTTCCTTAAATTTGTGCATTCACAAGGAGAATTGGATGAAAGGAAGACATCTAAGAACCTAGATAAAAGGAGGGTCTACATAGATTTAGAGGATGAGGCGGTCTACAGCACAAACACACAGTACGGCGGCAACACAATAGGGTTGAAGAAGCTGGCTATGCGCTTAACCATAAACCGCGCTTCCAAAGAAGGTTGGCTTACAGAACATATGCTACTCATGGGTATACACGGACCTAACAACAGAGTCACATACTTCGCTGGAGCCTACCCATCTATGTGCGGCAAAACTTCGACAGCTATGATGGAGGGTGAAACTTTAGTCGGCGACGACATAGCATATCTCAGAAGAGTGGACGGTGAGGTGAGAGCTGTTAACGTTGAAAAGGGGGTATTCGGCATCATACAGGGCATAAACTCTAAAGATGACGCTATCCAATGGGAGGTTCTACATAGCCCAGTAGAGATCATCTTTTCAAACGTACTCGTGACAAAGGATGGTGATGTTTACTGGGATGGTCATGATGGGCCTGTGCCTCTGAATGGAATAAACCACTCAGGTGAATGGTATATTGGGAAGAAGGATAAAGAAGGTAAGGTCATCCCATGCTCACATCCTAATGCCAGATTTACAGTGGAGCTAAAATATTTCAGAAACCTTGATCGAAGTTGGGATGATCCCCGGGGGGTTCCTCTTAAAGCGATAGTCTATGGTGGCAGAGATTCAGACACATCTGTGCCAGTTGAGCAGAGCTTCGATTGGACGCATGGTATAATCACCAAGGGTGCTGCGCTTGAGTCTGAGACTACAGCGGCTGTGCTCGGTAAGGAGGGTGTTAGGGAGTTTAACCCAATGTCGAACCTAGACTTCCTATCGATACCTATATCCAGATATGTTGAAGATAACCTGAGGTTTGGAGAAGGTTTGAGCAATCCACCTTTGATCTTTGGTGTAAACTACTTCATAAGAGGAGGCAGAGGCGAATACCTTACTGATAAGAAGGATAAGAGGGTTTGGTTCAAGTGGATGGAGCTGAGAGTGCACAAAGATGTTGAAGCCATAAAAACGCCTACAGGAATGATACCTATATACGAGGATTTGAAGAGCCTCTTCGCAGAGGTTCTTAACACCGAGTACCCCATTAACCTATACGAGCAGCAGTTCACGATAAGGGCTAGGGAGAACCTAGCCAAGATAAATAGAATAACCAAGATTTACAGCACCATAGAAGGCACACCACCTATACTCTTCAAGGTCTTTGAGGAGCAGAAGAAGAGGCTGCTCGACGCGCAAGCTAGATTCGGCGACTATATTTCACCACTTAAGTTAGCTTAACACAACCCGCATAGATTAACCCAGCTCCTTTTACATTATATTATATTTATAGTTGATTTAGAATTCATTTTAATATTAGGTTGGTGTCTATAATGTTGAATCTTAGGCCTATCTTCTTTCTGGATCTCTGACCTGTTTGTGTGTGGTTTAGTGGGCTTCAGTGGGTGGTGGGGTTTGATCAGCTACTCTTTTACCTCCTTGTGGAGAGGTGTGGGGAGGCTGTGAGCGAATGGCTAGGGGCTATCAACACTATACTTTACGTGCCTACTATAGGTTGGTTGATCTTCCACTATAATATGGAGGTGATGCGTATGGATGCTCAAGGGATGTAGGGGGTGTGGAGGCGTATCATGAATATGCTTACCGCTAGAGGCTACCTTAGCGAAGATGATTCTCTACCGATAGTTAGCA
>CALJAQ010000171.1 GCA_938029515.1 uncultured Nitrososphaerales archaeon | reverse complement strand
GTCTAACCCACTCTTAATCTCATCTATCATATCAGCGAGCTTCTCCAGCACCTTTACTTCAATACCCTCGCTCAACCCAAAACTATTTAGCTGACCTGATCCAATAAGAAGGTGAATCGATTAATCTAGACCTAGTAGGCTAAAAGAATAGAGCAGAATCTGCTCAGCCTAGGCCCTCTTCAGAGCCGCTATATTTAGCTGAAAGTTCACGCTCAACCTCTTCTATATCTTTATGCACATCTATAGAGCGCCAGAAGCAGTCCTTGTAGTGGACCGCTTTGAGAAGACCCTTAGCTGCGAGCTCAGGGAAGGCTGTAGTTTCGATGTTCGTCTTCTCCTTTAGGTAGGGGAAGATCTTGCTGCTCAAGCAGTAGATTCCAGCGTTTATCCAATATGAGTATAGTGTTGGTTTCTCCATAAAATCTGTTATCAACCCATCACCGTCTGTGTTGACTATACCGTAAGGTGAGCGTAAGGGCACCAACGCTAAAGCGCCGATATACCCTTTTAACGCTTCTATAAGCGGATGCGGGTTTAGGTCTGTGAGCACATCCCCGTTTAACACAAGGAAGTGTTCATCACCTGAAAGAAGGTGCTCAGCGTTCAATATGGCGCCGCCGGTGCCCAAAGGCTCATCTTCGACAACATAACCAACGTGCACACCGAGCTTCTTACCATTACCTATATATTGTATGACCTTCTCCTTCAAGAAGCCTATACATAATATCACATCTTTCACCCCGTGGCTGCGGAGCCACTCGATCTGCCTAACCAAGATGGGTTTACCGCAGATCTCTATCAACGGCTTGGGGGTTGTGTCTGTGATCGGTCTAAGCCTCTTGCCGAATCCTCCTGCTAAGATTACTGCTTTCACAAAAGACACCTTTAAGCTCAAAAAGAGTCGCTAACAGCTAGATAATAACTTTTCCCCATTTATTTGACAATGTTGTCAACACTTTCTGCATATAAGAGGGGCTTATTTTATTGCAGCAAGAGGGCATAATGTGTTGAATTCGTCTTTAATCGACGTAGATTAGGCGGGAAGCCTTCAAACTTCTCAACATAGGTGTGCCGACGATAGTGGCTAATACGACCAGTATCGCTCTCTCTATTGGGTAGATGTAGAAGACCGTATTCCAGATCGCTGGATAAGCTTCAGGCCTGACTACACCTAGATATTGGCCGAGTACGACTTCGAAGAGTATTCCTCCTGTTGAGTGTTGCAGTAGGGTACCTATAAAGGTCAAGACAGCCAACCCTTTAGCCAAGTTCGCTGCTGATGCTCCCCTAACCCAACCAGCTGCCCATCTACTTAAAGGTGAGATTAGCATCGCTAAGGCTAAGTAGTGCATCCAATGGAATGGTAGGCTTAGGCTTACTGTAGAAAGGTTTACCTTCACAAAGATAAGTGTGAGCGGGTTCGCCAAAAATACAGCTAGCACAAGTATGTTAAGCCCGATTGCTGCAGCGAACCTCCTACGCATCATAAGCCCCACTGCTAAGGCGTTAAATGTTGCGGGTAAGAAGTCTAGGAAGAGGAATGACACGGGTTTGCCTAAGGCTATAGCGAGGAAGGTTCCAAGTATGATGCTTAGAGGCCCGACGAAGGGGCCTAATATGACTCCGTAGAGTGGTGCCATCATATCCGAGAGTGAGAAGACTGCGCCTGAAACCCCAATCATCGGGAAGGTTGGGATAAGCCTTAACACAGCGTAGAGAACAGCGAAAACCGCTATTGAAGCCACTACTCTAGATCTACCTTTACCGCTACTCAACTCTGCCAACCACAGACTGCCTACATTACACTTTAAAAGCGTTTTAGCGTCTTGGGTTGGTAGAGGTATAGTGTATGGAGCCTGCCATCGCACTTCACGTGAAGTATCTCCTTGGCTCTCAATTCTGGGATGGGGTAGTTGTGTGCAACTACTCTAGCGTTATCAGGCAGCTCCACCAGCAGCTTTTTTGAAAGTAGGCGGTTTGCTTCTGGGAGTAGATAGAGCGTAACTACATCTGCGTTTTTAAGAGGGGTCTGGAAGAGGTCTTCTTGCCTCACCATCACCTTTTCTTTCAAATCCTGTCTAATGACCTTCTCTCTGATTAAGTCTGCTCTCCAAGGGTCGAGTTCAACCGCCACACCCTTCGCTGAAAACTTGTTTACTGCTGTGAAAACCACTCTTCCATCTCCAGCGCCAAGATCGTATACAACCTCGTCAGGCTTTACCGCAGCCAACTGAAGCATCTTCTCAACTACGGGTTGAGGGGTTGGGACGAAAGGTATTTCATTGAGGGTGAAAGCTGCCCTAGGCTTTAAACCCAAAGCAGACCACCTGTTTACATGTGAATCGAACCTACATATATCTGTTAAACTCAACACGAAATCTGCCAAGCAGCTCAGCATTCCCCACATTAACCCTCTTAAGACGCCTCCTAGCGGCGTAAAGACACCTCTTAACCTGAGCCACATCAGTAACTGGAAGATCTAAGAACCTATAATCTGGGTGAAAGACAAGTAGACTGTATGGTATATGTGGGTCAATATCGGCTAGAAAAGAAGATATCTGCTCAACCTCAACCTCGTCAACATAACCTGGCACAAGCAGCGTCGTGGCGGTTATTAGCGGAGGATTCACCCTAAGAGGCTTAAATGCTTCAGCAACCAGCCTAAGGTTTTCGAATGCAGCTCTATTAGAGACTCCGCAGAGCGCTTTGCTCAGATCCTCGCTCCAACACTTTAGATCAAACTTGAGGTTGCCTCCGCTTCTGTAGGAGATCTCAGCAGCCTTCTTCACTAAATGTGGGTTGCCGCAGCCGTTCCACTCGAAGCAGAGTCTTAGTATCCTCCTACCCACCTTCTCTAAAACCGTTCTAGACGCTTCTAAGGCGAAGGGTAGTTGCGGCTCAGGTGAGCCTCCGAAGAAGCACCAGCACGTAATTAGTCTGTTGCTGACTGTAGCATCTATTAACGTGTCAACGCTCTTAGGTTTTATGTCGGTGAATGATTTATGCGAATAGTTTTGGCAGAAGAGGCAGTCAAAGTTGCAGCCGTAGAAGAAGATCGCAAGGTTGTAGTAGCCTAATTCAGCGCCGTTTACTGCAGCGTATTGAGGGTAGCCTACACCAGTTCCAGCTGGGCAGCACCAAGCTGAGCAACAGTTCGTTACGTGAGGGTCGAGATAGTGGTAAAAGAGCGCGTACTTAGTTGATGTTAAGCTTCTGAGCCTGCCATTTAAGTTGACTTTTAGCCCACAGTATCCTACTTCGCCTTCACCTAGTACGCATCTGTTAGAGCAGACCGCGCACGGTATACCCTTTCTGCTTCTGCTCAGTCTATCTGGTAATCCGATTACCGCCCTCGCCTCTCTATGAGCCTCATACGCTAATGGTAGAGCTTCGTCGGGCCTTGAGCGTATACAATCACCGCAAACCCTTAAAGCAGATGAGACAACCCTATCTCCGCTTCCGCAAACTTTACAGATATATGCACCTTTACGATACTGGCTCATAGACCAACCTTAAGCTATCGGCTATAGCGTAAGCCTTCTCCAACTCGTCTCGCCTCAGCCTTCTAGCAACATCTCTGTATCTGTCTGGGTTTGATGGGACAAGGTGGTCTGGGTGGTATTGACTCATGATGTTGACTAAAGCTCTTGGGCAGTTTTCCCCTATCCACTCTAATACGGGCTTTGTGCAGCACTCTATATGGTTAGGGAGTACAAGGTGGCGAATGATTATGTCGCCATTAGCGTGTGCGATGCGATGGTTTCTTGAGGCAACTTCAAAGTATCTAGGCACCTTCGAAAGCCTCAGCGCGCATCTGTCGTTGCCATACTTAAAGTCTGGGAGCCAGATGTCCACCACATCCTTCAAGATGTTCATAGCATCCTCTGTCAGATACATGTTGCTGTTCCAGAGCATAGGCACGTTAACATCAACATAACGCATACTCTCTAAGATTGTATGAAGGTGCATCGTAGGGTCTCCGCCAACGAAGTTTATGTTGAGCGCGCCGTCAGCCCGAAGCCTCTTGATTATCAGAGCGAGCATCCTAGCATCTATCTCAACACCATTGCGCCAATCTTGAGAGATGTCCCAGTTCTGGCAGAAGACGCATCTAAATGTGCAGCCTGTGAAGAATATGGTGCCTGAGCCTCCGGAGCCGACTAGAGGAGGCTCTTCACCATAGTGGTGAAACCAGGTTGATACCAGGGATTTATCGCCGAGTTTGCAAGCGCCTCTCCTCCCCTCTACCGTCCTATCTACTCTACAACTCCACTCGCAGAAGCTGCACTTCTTAAGCATCCTTTTAGCCAATTCAATCTTCACATCAAGTAGACTGTTCTTAGGTTCCTCCATCTGCTCTAAAGACGTAGCGCCAGACCTAACCCCATCTAAGACATCGGCAAACCTCTGCTGAAGACGGTTATGCTCCTCTAAGAGCCTCTCAAACCCTACTTCAGATGGCTGCACGCTGCTCTCAATAACCCTGCATACCCTAAATTTGGCTGGTTTGCGGTTGAGCATAACCTCATAGTACCAGCTCAGCCTCTCTCTAACCCTTCTATCCTCCCAGCACGTGAGCGCGTTAAACCTAAAGAGCATCCTTCCACTCTTTTACCTACGCTGCCTTATATTCGTTGAAGGTGGGGTCGGTGGGATTTGAACCCACGGTCACATGGGCCCAAGCCATGTAGCCTAGACCAGACTAGCCGACGACCCCTTATATACACCTCTGCTCCATCTCCAAATATATCTTCTCCTCAGCGCCTTCTACGCATGTTTGCGCCACATTAATCCAAGTAAAGATAACATTAATTACATGTCGCTGCTACATTATGGCGGCTTGTCTGAAGAAGTGTTCAAGGATGCTGCTAAGGTCTTCTACGCGCTTAGCAGCGTGGCTAGGCTTAAGATACTTTCGCTTCTCGAGGCTACAAGAAGACCTCTACACATAAAGGCGGTTTCAAGGGCTATTAAAATCGACTACGCAACAGTCTACAGACATATCAGAACACTTGAATCAGCGGGCTTGGTTGAAATATATGATGTGGGGAGATCTAGGGTGGTAGAGGTCAAAGACCCCAACACCGTAAAAGAACTCGTATCAAAAGCAGGTCTATTCAAGCAGAAGGCGAAACCCGCATAAGAGAACCGCATCTTAACCCACGTGTAGCAGTAAAATCTATAAATAGCTCAAGTTAAGCGCCATCATCATGTGAACCTACTTGCCCCAGTCCGCACGAATCAAGCTCACAAGCACAAACCTAGAGAACCTTGAAGTGGTCTGTAGAGAGATAAAGGGTATCGTAGAGAAGACCGGGGTTCGTATGAAAGGGCCTCTTCCTCTACCTACCAAGAGGCTTAAGGTTGTCACAAGGAAAGCGCCATCAGGTCAAGGAAGCCATACTTACGACAGGTGGGAGATGAGGGTTCACAGAAGGCTTATAGACATAGATGCAGATGAGCGGACTATGAGGCAGCTAACACGCCTCAAGATCCCTGAAGACGTATTCATACAACTAAATCTTAGCGCACATTAAACAAACAATTTATATTACACATTCGCATCTTATTTTAAGCAAGTAGTTGAAGCGTCTACTCTACATTCTTTTAGACGGGGTTGGAGACCGTCCTAACCCGGAGCTTAACTACACCACCCCTCTTGAAGCAGCGTTAACACCGAATCTGGATGCTCTAGCTAGACAGGGTGTTAAAGGCTTGGTCTACCCAGTAGATAAGGGGGTCTCACCTGAATCTGATATAGCGGTCTTCTCTATGCTCGGCTACGATGTCTACACAGATTACCCTGGGCGTGGTGTTATTGAGGCTTTAGGATTAGACCTTGACTTCAGGTCAGGAGACTTAGCGGTTAGAGCTAACTTCGCAACAATAGATGAGTTAGGGAGAATCGTGGATAGAAGAGTTGGGAGGGGTCTAAGTGATGAAGAGGCTAAAATGCTGGCGCAAGCGGTGAATGAGCAGGTAAATCTGAAGGGCGCCTCCTTCAGATTTGTGCACTCCATAGGGCATAGAGCTGTGCTCGTGATAAGGGTTGAGGGTGAGGCGCTCTCCGGCATGGTCAGCAACACCGACCCAGCTTATGAACGTGTAGGTAAACTAGGAGTAGCTAAAGAAGGTAAGATCTCACCGTACATGCAGAAGGCAGAGCCGCTAGAGGATAGCAGAGGCGCCGAGCTGGCAGCAGATCTTATAAACGAATTCAATAAACAAGCTCTAAAGGTGCTTAAAGAGCATACTGTAAACCAAGAGCGCGTAAAACGTGGGCAGATGCCTGCAAACGCTATACTTCTAAGAGATGCTGGTAGCACCCTCCCGGCGATCAAGCCGATTTATGAGCGGCTTAAGCTGCGCTTCGCGGCGCTGACCGATATGCCTGTAGAGAAGGGTGTCGCAAAGATAACAGGTATGCAGAGCTTCGAAGCGGGTGGGGTAAGAGATTACGCTGCTAAGGCTAGAAAGGCTCTTGAGCTGCTATCTAGGTTTAGCGGAGTATATGTTCATCTTAAGGGTCCGGATGAGCCTGGTCACGACGGCAACCCTTGGGTTAAGAAGAAGGTTTTAGAGGAGATAGATCAACTCTTCTTCAGCAGGCTTCTGCTTAACATCGATTTAGATCAGGTGGTAGTCGTTATATCAGCTGACCACGCGACACCCTGCACCCTTAAGGCTCACTCCTCAGATCCAGTTCCTCTGCTCATAACTGGAGGTAAGGCTGGTAAAGACGGGTTATGCAGGTTTACTGAGAAGGATTGCGCAAAGGGTAGACTAGGTAGTCTACTTGGTAGAGATGTTTTGGAGAGGGCTTCTACCTTCCTACCCTAGTCTGCTGGTTAGCCTTTTTACCCTCTACTTTCTCCCCACTTTGATTTCGATCGTCGAGACGTTTCTAATGTCTTCGCCGGCGCCGACCTGCTCTGTATCTATTACTATGCTCTTAACCTCGTAGGCGTTATTACCGAGCCTCTTAGTTATAATCTCAGCTACATCCACCGCTCTTGATATCACCATGCCTCGAGCCTTCAACACGACTTCACCCATCTGTGCTAGCTGTATGAGGGCGGACATAGCGTAGCTCATCACCGGCTTCTTCCCTATGAAGATGTGGTTAGGGGGTGAAGACCTCTCAGGTCTAGCCTTCTTTTCAACCTGAGCTTGCCCCTCAGCAGAAACATTTTCAGCAGAGTTTTTAGACTTGTTATTTCTGGACATAGCGCATCAGCACAGCACATCCACCCCACTCTATATATAAATGTATTTTTAGAGGCGCTCTGTTGCAAAATTGATTCCTCTCTCCAGTCGTGTTAGGTATGCTTAGGCTGTTCTCCATGCTGTTAGGGGGTTGTAGGTTAGGCATTTACCCTGCATCTCCTGTATGATAGGGGTTATTGCTCTTATGAACTCTCCTAATGTTTTCTTCATGGCTGTGTTGTATGTTTCAGCCACCCATCTTAGTCCGTAGCTTTATCCTTCCCAGCTTTTGGGTTGAGGAAGAAGGCTTTGACCGTCTTGGCTCTGAGGTTAGCCTCTTCTGTGAAGAGTTCTTTCTGGGCTTGATTGCCGCTTCAACCTGAATGGAGGGGTTGAGGGTTGCTCTTGAGTCATACGCTGCATCGGCATACACCTTCTCTACTACACCTCTCTCAGATGTCTAAGGGGCTTGAACTCGAGCCGCCTCAGATTCATCCGTAACTTCAAGACTCACTATCTTCTTCGACTTACACCAACAGCTACGTGAAGCTCACATACCCCCTCCCCTTCTCCTCATCAACCCCCTCTATTCGAAGCCTTGTATCCTGTGCTATCTATGGAGAACTCATAAACACCCTTCGAAGGTCTATGGGTATGTGAGACTTCCTATTCAAAGTTGAATAATCAGGCACATCTAACCCCACACCTTAGAAAGCATCCTACCTCTGTCTAACGATATTGTAGCCTGAAATATGAACGTATTAAGGCAAGGAGGATGATCAAGCTGTTAGGATAAGGAGGCCTACCAACCCTCTTACCTTCAACCCCCTCAGAGAGTCAAGAATCCTCTGTGAAGAAGAAGCTAAAGTCACCAAAGCACTATTAAGCTGAACCAATCCTAGACATAGCCTCTCATCGAAGGTAAAAGCCGATAAACCTACTCTGACAACCATCTTTAGACAAACAAGTCAATTTTGCAACAAAGCGTTTAGAGTAGGTCTGTTATAGGTATGTCTTGATACTCGCCGTCAGGGAGTTCTCTTCTTATCGATATAGGGAGCGCCTTTGCCTCTAACTCCATACGCGCTAATGTTATCGGGTCTTTGATCTTTTGGTCTAATTGTATGAAAGGTGGCGCACCTAATGCTAGCTGAAGAGCCCTTGCACCTATTATCCTAGCCCGCTCAAATCGCGTAAGTCTAGGAGGACCTATCAGAATCTTCTCCTTCTTAGCTTTATGTTCCCTTCTCTCTCTAGATTTGCTCTTACTAGCTACGACAGCATCAGACAATTTAGCCACCTATAGGTTAACAGAGCAGCAGTGGGGTAAGAGATAAATCTTACTGATAACGAACTGCATACAGCGTCGATAACGTATGCAGCAGTCTGCTAGCCGAAGGCCGATAAGGATAGAGGTTTCAGGTAAAGGTGCTTCTGAAGGTGAACTCTATAGGCATAAAGCTCCTATAACCGTAGGGGTTCTGCTACGCAGCCTCCCAATCAGTGGGAGAGCGGTAAGATATAGGGACGAATTCATATACTTTACCACCAACATAGTAGCCGGCTTAGAGAAGCCCACTCAGACATTTAAAAGAGGTGATATCGCCTTCCTGCCTTTAAATGGTTCCATCTGCTTCTTCTTAAAAGAATGCCAAGTAAGCCAACACATGACCCTTCTAGGGCAAGCCAAGTCGGCGCTTGATGTTCTAAGCTCCTTAACCACTGGGGATGTGATAACCATATCAGCGCCTTAAGTTGATAAGCAGGTGCAGCGTAGCTAATTGACTGTGGGTAGCAAAGCTTGGCCGACGCAGATCGTGAAGCGCGATGGTAGAGTAGAGGAGTTTAGGCGTGAAAAGATAGTTAACGCTGTTTTAAAAGCTCTCACAGCGACTCGGCGAGGAGACGGTGAGACAGCAGAGAAGGTCGCTGACAGGGTCATTTCCATGCTAAGGGAGAGCGTTGGCAGAAGAGTGCCTAAAGTGGAAGAAGTGCAAGATTTGGTTGAAAAGGCGTTAATAGATGAGGGGTTGGCTGAAGTAGCAAAAGCATACATCCTCTACAGGAAGAGGAGGGCTGAAGTAAGGGCTGCAAAGAGCTTCTTCGGCGTGGTTGACGATCTTAAACTCTCCGTCAACGCAGCGCTGGTTCTTCAGAAAAGGTATCTAAGAAGAGATGATGCCGGTAGGGTTATAGAAACACCTTCAGAAATGTTTAGGAGAGTAGCGAAGTGTATAGCTAAGGTTGAGCAGCGATACGGCGGGGATGCAAACAGGGTTGAGAAGCTCTTCTACCACGCTATGGCTTCTTTAGAGTTTCTCCCAAATTCACCTACTCTTATGAACGCTGGAACACGTATGGGGCAGCTCTCAGCGTGCTTCGTCCTGCCGGTAGAAGATTCGATAAGAGGGATCTTTAACGCCATAAAATATATGGCCCTCATACACCAATCCGGCGGGGGAACTGGCTTCTCATTCTCCAAACTAAGGCCGAAGGGAGATATAGTTAGATCTACACACGGTGTAGCCTCAGGCCCAGTCTCTTTTATGCGCGTATTCGACGCTGCTGCTGATGTTATAAAGCAAGGGGGTAGAAGGAGAGGCGCCAACATGGGTGTGTTAGATGTCACACACCCAGACATCATGGAGTTTATAGGCTGTAAGAGCGGTGGAACCTCATTAACTAACTTCAACATATCTGTGGCGGTATCAGACGACTTCATGAGGAGAGTTGAGGAGGGCGAAGAATACAGCCTCATAAACCCGAGGACGGGTCAAGAGGTCAAGAAGATGCCTGCTCGAAGCGTCTTCGACTACATAGTCACGATGGCTTGGTCGACTGGTGACCCTGGCCTCATATTCATAGATAGGGTAAATGAAGCTAACCCAACACCACACGTCGGGCGGATAGAAAGCACAAACCCTTGCGGTGAGCAGCCTCTCTTACCATACGAATCCTGCACACTAGGCTCGATCAACCTCGCAAAGATGGTTAGCGATGGTAAAATCGATTGGAGCAAGTTAAAGGAGACCGCTAGACTCGCTGCTCTATTCCTCGATGATGTGATAGATGCCAACAAATATCCTCTGAAGAAGATTGAGCAGGCTACGAAGTCAAATAGGAAGATAGGAGTTGGTGTAATGGGCTTCGCTGACATGCTCATCCAGCTCGGAATACCTTACGCCTCAGAGAAGGCGCTACAAGCCGCTTCAGAGGTTATGAAGTTTATATCAGAAGCGTGTAGGGAGAGGTCTAGAGAGCTGGGTGAAGAAAGAGGGAGCTTCCCGAACTTCAAAGGGAGCATGTGGGAGAAGAGAGGCTACAGCGCTATGAGAAACGCTACTGTGACGACTATAGCGCCGACGGGAACGATCTCAATTATAGCTGGGTGCTCAAGCGGCGTAGAGCCGCTGTTTGCTGTAAGCTACGTTAGGAACGTGCTGGAGGGGAGTAGGCTGCTTGAGGTAAACCGCTTCTTTGAAGAAGTGGCTAAGAAAGAGGGCTTCTACAGCGAGCAGCTCATGCTTCAGATCGCAAAGACAGGGACCTTAAAGGGTTTAAGCGGCGTGCCTGAGTGGGTAAAGGAGGTCTTCCAGACTGCGTTTGACGTGCCTCCTGAGTGGCACGTGAAGATGCAGGCGGCCTTCCAAAGATATACTGATAACGCGGTGTCCAAGACCGTGAACCTCCCAAACGAAGCTACACCTGAAGATGTGCGTAAGGTCTATCTACTCGCCTATAAACTAGGGTGCAAGGGGATAACAGTCTACAGATACGGGAGTAAAAGCGAGCAGGTGCTTTACTTAGGCGGCCTTGAGAGACCTGATACCAGAGCCTTAGAGCAGTATGTTGGAGCAGGCTCAGAATATTCTGGGGGATGCCCTACACCAACCTGCGGTTTATACTAAAAAAAGGATGTGGAAGCCCGGTGTTGGGCGTTAGTTCACTTCTTTTCAGCCTTCTTTTCTGCAGCCTTCTTCTTTTTCTTCGCCATCTTAGGCTTCATAGATGTAATGTATGGCAAGTATTTAAAATTATATCTACGTAATCATCTCTCCAACACGTTGCTTTAAAATTATTTTTCCGCTTCTTCAGCCTCTATGTGTAGCGTCACGTTTAGGTTTCTGTATCTTTCACCGATCCTCCTTTCAATCTCAGTAGCTACTTTGTGTGCTTCTTCGACCGCTGGGTTATCTTTAAGCACACATTCGATGTCGGCGTATTCGTTTTTATAGTCGCTGTAGATTCTGATGGCCTTCACCTCTTTCACAGCGTCTTCTGCTTCAACCGCTTCTTTTATGCCCTCTATTAACTCAGCGTCTTTGATCTCATATGCTGTTGCCTGCTCTTTAGCAGGCTCTATGTGCACTATCACAGAGCCTACCTTGCCCACTTCTTTAGCAAAACGCTTCTCAACCTCTTTAGCTATGCTATGCGCCTTATCACTCGATAAAGTAGGATCCACCTCCACATGCAAGCTTATATGCGGTACCCCGCTAACATCAGTTAAAGCAACCTTGTGGACCCCTCTAACACCAGCCACTTTTTCTGCAGCTTGATGTATCTGCTCAATAGGTGTTAGTCTGCGGGTTGAAGGCTTAAGTTTAACCGAGACTTCACTCTTTCCCACCGTGTCTTGAACCCTCTTCTGAATGTCTTCTACGATGTACTCCGCCTCTTTGACGCTTAGATCTTGAGGTATAGTTATGTCAACCTCTACAAAGAACCTATCACCTACTCTACGCATCTTTAGGCCGCTGAACCGCTCTACCTTCGGATGTGTTTGGAAGACCAGCTTAACCTTGTTGAGTAAACTGGTAGGCACGGCATCACTCAGATCTAGGCCTGTTCTGTAGACGGTCTTTAGACTTAGATAGAAGATTAGCGAACATAGTACAAGCGCGGCTAATGTGTCGCCGACACCGACGTTCATTGAGGCGCTAAACAGGCCAGCAAAAGCGATAAGGGTGGAGGAGAGGTCTGAAAAGGCGTGGTAGAGGTCTACTCTAACAGTAGCGCTCTCCCCAGCCTTCATCAAAGAGCTATGCAGCACAAAGATTCTAAAGCAGTCTATAGACAACGTGTATAAAATGGCTAAGAAGCCGACCGAACCAGCTGCCACCATATGCTCCCCTTCTACGAGCCTGTTGAAGGCTGATACTACTATGTTTACCCCTAAAGCGAAGAGCAGCAGCCCACCTACAAACCCTCCGATAGACTCGATCTTCCCATGCCCATACGTGTGGTTTTCATCAGGCGGCTTCTGGGATAGATGCGCCGCTACGAGGAGTGTGAATGTAGCTAGGGTGTCAAAGAGGGCGTGTAGAGCATCTGAGAGTAGAGACAGGCTGTTGGTTAATAACCCTGCTACCCCTTCCACTATAACAACCGAAGCTACTGCTGATGATGAGAGAGCTAATGCTGCAGTCTTATTCAAAGTCTAAGATAAGTAGACAAAAAGGTGGATAAAGGGTTTACCCGCAACCTTTTAAGCACCATAAGCATCTA
>CALJAQ010000170.1 GCA_938029515.1 uncultured Nitrososphaerales archaeon | reverse complement strand
AGTTGGCGCGCTCATTATATGTTGGTAGTATCGCTGAAACCTTTGCCTTAACCAAGATTATGATAGAAGCGGTAAATCTGCATATAAGTATTCAACTACTTGATGGTAAACATTCATATATCCCAGATCTACTTATTGGAGCCTATGGGGCAGAGCAACTCTAAATTCGGCGGAGTCGTATATGAATGTGTTCGATGTGGAACTAAGGTGACTGCTGAGGAGCTGGCAACGCTACCTGAGATTAAATGTATATGTGGTTATCGAGTTTTAAGGAAAGCTAGACCTCCAGTAGTCAAGCAGTTGAAAGCAATTTAACTTCTTAAAGGTTCAACATTTGACGAATAAAAGATTATCCAATTAACCTTAGACAACAGTTTAATACCGTCGAAGAGATGGGTTCAAATCCAGCTATGAAGACACCGAAGGATGCTGCAATAGCTGGATACGGCGTATATATACCACGATATAGGCTGCCTAGCGAAGAAGTCGCTAGAATTTGGAGAGGTGGGGAAGAAGCTCCCTTAATAAAGAAGGCTGTAGCCGCTTTAGATGAAGATATAACGACGATGGCTGTAGAAGCTGCTAGAAGAGCGCTAAAGATGGCTGAGGTTAAGGAGCTAGGGGCGATCTTTGTAGGCACCGAAACCAAACCCTACGCCGTCAAACCGACAAGCACTATAGTCGCGCAGGCGCTAGCTCAACATAAAGTTCTCGCCTCAGACCTTGAATTCGCCTGTAAAGCTGGTACAGAAGCCCTTCAGCTCATCTTAGCGCTCATAGGGTCAGGCATGATAGAGAGCGGGCTCGCGATAGGTGTTGACACCGCCCAAGGCAGACCAGGAGATGATCTGGAGTTTACAGCGGCAAGCGCAGCGGCGGCATACATCTTATCTAAGAGAGATGGTGATTCGATAGCTGTCGTAGAAGGGGCGTCTTCATATGTCTCAGATACTACAGACTTCTGGAGGCGGGCTGGGCAGCCGTATCCGAGGCATCTATCGAGGTTCACTGGTGAACCCGCGTATTTCCACCATATTCAGAGCGCTGTAAAGAACTTGTTCGCTGAATTCGGCTATAAACCCTCTGACTTCAAATACGCTGTTTTTCATCAACCTAACCCTAGATTTCCGGTTGAAGTTGCTTTGAGGCTTGGATTTAACTTAGAGCAGATTAAGCCTGGTCTACTTAACCCCTATGTTGGTAATCCTTATGCAGCTAATTCGCTGCTTGGGCTTGCAGCGGTCTTAGATGAAGCGCATGTAAACGATCTGATATTGTTGTGCTCCTTCGGCTCAGGCGCCGGGAGTGATGCGTTGAGCATCAGGGTCTTGGATGGCGTCGAAGTGAAGCGTAGAAAGGCGCAGAATAAGGTTATGGATATGCTTAAAGCTGCGGTTGACATAGACTACGCTACATACGCTAAGTTGAGGGGGAAGATTGTAGGGTAAAGATGCGCTTGAAGGTGGAGAACGTAAATGGCGAGAGTTATAATTTCTTCAGTAGGGTACACAAGAGTAGGTGACCACTGGGATAAATCGATCTTGGACTTAGCTGTTGAAGCAGCTAGAAAGGCGCTCAAACCCTACCCTAACATAAGACCAGAGGTGATAATAGTAGGTAATATGTTTTCAAGCCAATCCTCAAAGCAAGAGCATCTAGGAGCGCTATTAGCAAGCGCACTAAACCTGACAGGAACACCGGCTTTTAAAGTCGAAGCAGCGTGCGCTTCTGGCGGCGTAGCGTTCAACGTAGCCTACAGTAAGGTACGCTCAGGCGAAGTATCCTCAGCCCTAGTAGTTGGTGTTGAAAAGATGCGTGATCTAGACGTCTCAGAAGCCTCTTTAGCACTTAGCATGGCTGAGTCAGCAGAATATACGCAGTTTATGGGCGCCTCCTTTCTCTCCTTGAACGGTATGTTAGCCAGACTCTACATGGAAACCTACAATGTATCAAGAAGCGAATTATCAGCCTTTCCAGCCATAGCGCATACTAACGCTGCTACAGCTGAGCACGCCCAGTTCAGAAAGGCGATAAGTGTAGAAGACGTCTCTAGATCGCCTCTAGTTTCAGACCCTCTTAGACTCCTAGACTGCGCCCCACTTGGTGATGGAGCTGCTGCTTTGCTTCTAACCTCTGAGGAGTTTAACGGAGACGATGAATCGATGGTTGAAGTGCTCTCTTCTAAGATATCTACAGACATCTTCAGCATCTATGAGCGGGATGATATGCTCAGGTTTAATGCGACGAAAGATGCGGCAAGCAAAGCGTTCTCAGAGGCTGGTATAAGTGTGGAGGACGTAGATGTGCTTGAGGTGCATGATGCGTTCTCAGTGTCAGCGGCTTTAAGTGTTGAGGCGATGGGCTTCTCTAAAGAGGGGGAGGGGGCTAAGGACGCTGCAAGGGGGCTCTACGCTCTAAAAGGAAGATACCCTGCTCTAACTTTCGGCGGGCTGAAAGGAAGAGGGCATCCTGTTGGCGCAACTGGGCTCTACCAGATCGCTGAGCTATGGCTTCAGCTAAAAGGGAGAGGTAATGTAAACCAAGTAGAAGGTTGTAGAATAGGTGTAGCGCAAAACATAGGTGGAGTAGATACAACGAGTGTTGTGTCTGTTTTAGCGAGGCGATGAGAATTGGCTATATCTTATTGGAGGCGGCGGGACAGATACTATAGGCTTCTTGGCAACAGGTGCACCCAATGTAACTCAGAATATTATCCACCAGCCTACCTCTGTAGGAGATGCGGCTCAGAATCGCTTGTAGACGTAGAAATGCCAACCACAGGCCAAATATTAACCTACACTATACTCAGGGAGGTTATGTCTGGCTTTGAAGGGCAGCAGCCTATAGTAATAGGCATAGTTCAATTAGATAATGGTGTAAAAGTCTTGGGTCAGATTGTAGACACACCCCTAGATGCGCTCAAAATAGGATGCAGAGTAAGATTGGTCTTCCGCAAGATAAGAGATGAAAGTAACGTAGGACAAATCTACTACGGATACAAGTTCACAGCCCTATGCTAAAAAAAGACAAGGGGCAACTGTATGTCAACAGCTGTACTAACGGTTGAACAAACTAATCTAAAAATAGGTTCCACGTAATTAAAAATGGCGGCGGAAGTGCTGGGAGGGAAATAGATGATGGGTCCTCCTCTCTCTCAGCACATCTTTCTACTTTTAACGTTATAATAAATAGAGGGTGGGCTTGGCTTAACCAAGCCTATAATAAAAGAGAGTCTGTATTTGGATACCCTCCTTTATCCACTACCCTTCTCAGACACGCCCTCAACTACCTGAGCCTTAGCGAATCTGTTCGCCACTTCAATAACCTTTATCCGCACTTTCTGACCACTCTTGGTTCCTGGTACGAAGATTATGAAGCCTTCGATCTTTGCTATGCCGTCTCCACGCCTGCTTATATCTGATATATTCACATCGTATTCTTCTCCTACTGTAACAGGCTTAGGACCTGCTGGTGTTCTGCCGCTGTAGCTTCTGTAGCCGTGTCCTTTTCTATAGCTCGTATCCTTTTTCCCTCCTAGCGTTGCTAAACGCTGCCCTCCTCACGGATGCCTAGTATATAACGGTATAGGTTGCTCTAGTGATGTTGTTAAGATGAGGTTTGAACATCTTGTTAAG
>CALJAQ010000169.1 GCA_938029515.1 uncultured Nitrososphaerales archaeon | reverse complement strand
TTTTGAAGTGAGTGTCTAAAAACGCTTAGTTTTATCCGTGTATTGGTAAATAGCTAGCCGACAGAATTTAAAATCTTCTTTATTCTCTAAGTAGATTATTAGATTTATTGTAAAAATACCCAAAATGTTGCCTTAAAGGAGAAGATATACCCCTCTATAACGGTGGAGCTGATACAACCGACCCTTATTATGTTGAAAACTACTGCAAGGCGGTGGAGTTATGCTTAATCAACCCTCGAGCTGCAGAGGAGGTGTTCAACGTAGGCACAGGTGTCGAACGCTCTATTAGGCAGGTAGCTGAAGAGATCAAGAAGTTAACGAACTCCGACTCAAAGCTCCTACTCCTACCACCTAGAAGTGAAGCCGAGCTGGAGCCTATGAGAAGCTACCCTGATATATCGAAGCTGAAGAAGCTTGGCTACGAGCCCACAGTTTCGTTTGAGGAAGGGTTGAGGAGGACTATAAGTTGGGTTAAGGAGGTTATGGACTGTAGTTGAATATAAGCAGAACACGTTTGCTAGACACTCATCTCTTCTAATATCTCTGATAAGTCGGTCGCTGAGAATCCTTCTTGCGTGCTGATCTTCTGCTTAGCCGGTGGATTAGATAAGTATGTGGGGAGCCTCTGCTCTAACCTCTGCTCATAGGTTGGAACAGTCTCATTCTGGTAGAAGACACCTATAGGTATATGCTCTCCCCATTCTAATGAGAGCTCGATTGCTTTATAGATCTTTGTCATAACCTGCTCCCTCGTCATACCAGCTCTAACAACAGGGTCATGCCCGAAATCCTCAAGCCGATACACCCTAGGTCTAGGCTTCTTAGTCAGAGGGTCTAACCTATCCTCACCAGAGTAGAAGGCTTTAGTGTTGACGTCGTTATAGGTTGGGCAGGGCTGAAGCACGTCAACAAAAGCGAAGCCTTTATGGCTTATCGCCTTTACCAAAATATCCTTCAGATGCCTGATGTCATATGCGTACCCTCTAGCTATAAATGTTACACCAGCGGAGAGCGCTAAGAAGATCGGGTTGACAGCTTCGTTAATATTAGGCTCAGGCATCGCCTTAGTTTTAACACCGAGCTTAAGAGTAGGGGAAGCCTGACCTTTCGTAAGCCCGTAAACACCATTATCGTGCACTATATACGTTATATCAACGTTCCGCCTACCAGCGTGAATGAAGTGGCTCACACCTATGCCTAACCCATCGCCGTCTCCGCTAACCGCTATAACTTCAAGACTCGGATTCCCCAACTTAGCGCCTAAAGCGTATGGTAAAGGTCTGCCGTGTAAAGTGTGTATACCATAAGCCTTAACAAAGTGGGGGAGCTTACCTGAGCAGCCTATCCCTGAGAAGATCACCACTTGGTGAGGCTCCAGCTCAAGTTCAGCCAAAGCAGATTGAAGCGCACTTAGTATGCCGAAGTCACCGCAGCCTGGGCACCAGTCGTTATGTATCTGCTCCTTGAAGTCAGCTAACTTAAGCGCCAAGTCTGAGAACCCTCCTGTTTGGAGCTGTCCCTTCCACTACATCCTTTAAAGCCTGATATACTTCGTCCTGAAACATCGGCCTACCATTATATTTGACGATATAGTTGCTTACTTTAATGCCTGTCTTCTCGGTTATGAGACCCCCAAGTTGCCCAGAGTAGTTCATCTCCACATCTATTACCTTCGAACCCTCAAGTATCCTCGATATATCTTTTGAGGGTAGGGGGCACAGCATTCTGATTTGAAGGAAACCAATGTCTACACCCTCGTTAGTCAGCCGATCTAATGCATCTAATATCGCCCCTTTAGTTGAACCCCAGCTTACAACCTTAAACTTCGCATCCTCACTACCGTAGTATTTGATCTTTTCATCTAATGGGGTCTCAGATTCAGCCAACTCTAGTTTACCCATACGCTTATCCATCATCATAACCCTATTCTCTGGGTTCTCATTTATGTGCCCAAATTCATCGTGCTCATCTCCAGAGTTCCAGAAGACGCATCCTTTTGTGCCGAGCTTTACCCTCGGAGATATGCCTGATCGCGTGTAGGCGAAACGCCTATATTCGCTAGTGGCACTCTTAATCTTCACAAAATCTTCTTCGCTTAGAAGGCTTCCACGCTCTACCCTAACGACACTAGGATCTACCTTTACCGTCTGGCTACTATTAGCTAAAGCCTTATCTACTAAATGTATCACTACCGTCTGATACTTTTCAGCGTAATTGAACGCTTGTGCAGCATCATAGAAGGCTTCCTCAATGCTGCCTGAAGCTATAACAATCCTTGGGAACTCACCGTGCCCTGCGTGAAGAGCGAACCTAAGATCACCTTGCTCGTGCCTTGTAGGGAGACCGGTAGAAGGTCCACCCCGCTGATACAGTGTGACAACCACGGGCACTTCGTTCATACCGGCCCACCCTAACCCCTCAACCATAACCGAGAAGCCTGGCCCTGAGGTTGATGTGGCTGCACGCGCACCCGTTAATCCAGCTCCTGTTGCGCTTGTTAGCGCTGCGAGTTCATCTTCTGTCTGGAAGACGACGATAGAGCCCACCTCATCCTTGCCGTTGAGTCTGAATATAGCGTGTGCCTCTAGATAGATACTCTCATCCGCTGCTGGTGTGATTGGGTAGTAGCTCTGAAATCTGCAGCCACCAGCTAGCTTGCCTAAGGCGACTGCCTCATTTCCAGTCAATAGGAGCCGTTTACCGTTTGGTTGGCTCTTTAGCTTATATGGGAAAGAGGTGCTATACCGATTCTTAACATATTCATATGTGAGACGCGCACCTTCGATATTTTCTTCGACTATCTTAACCTTTCCTCTGAAGACGCTTCTTATAGCTTGCTCTATAAAGTTTATTTCAAGCTCGACTAATGCTAGACTCGCCGCAACAGCCAAGACGTTAATCATTCTCGCTAACTCGCTGAACTTCTTCCCAGACGTCTTTGATATTTCAATCAGCATCTCGTCGTATGGTATGGGGTATATCCGCACACCCCTCATTCTACACTCTTCTACCAAACCAGCTATCGTCAAGCCAAATCCTTGGGCTTCGAGCCGCTTTGTCAACCGATTGACAACAATCTTATCTAAAGTAGGTATGCTAGTGATCTTCTTATCTAGGATCTTAGGGTCGTATATCACACCTCCTCCGGTAGAAACCTCTTCAGAATGAACAGCAAGCGTCTCTTCATCGAATGAAGCTAGTAGATTCACGCTACTAGT
>CALJAQ010000168.1 GCA_938029515.1 uncultured Nitrososphaerales archaeon | reverse complement strand
AGTGTTGTGGTTGTGACTTGCCCTGCTCCTCCAAAGTAGCCAGCCACACCAGCTATTATTGCGATAATCACTATTGCAGCTACCGCAACTGCTGTAGACACGCCGATCTCCTTCTTACGAAGCCTCTCAGATCGCATACCCTATGCAAGGATGATTTGGTAGTGCATAACTTAAACTTTACGCTCAATAAAATATTCTAAATACATCTACAATAATCTTCACTATTTTATGTAAAAGCAATAATAAGATGCCACTACCCATAGTATTAATTGTCATTCTGTGTCACACCGCTAGCTAAAAGAATAATTAAAACCTGTTATGATACAACCTCCGTTTGAAGATTGAAGATTTAGGTAAAAGGTTTAACATAGTTGATGCCCACACTCACATCGGCAGCTACCCCATTTTCAACGTCGAGTTAAGCGCAGATGAGCTCGTTAAAGCTCTTATCACATATCACATCAGAAAAGCGCTCGTCTTCACATACGACAATAAGGGTGTTGAAAAGGCGGTCAGAATTCATAAGGAACTCTATGGGTTAGTCTGGGCAAACCCAAAGGACGCTAAAACTATAAAGTTTCTAGAGCAGCATCTAAAGGATCCCAAGTTTGTTGGTGTAAAGCTTCATCCGCTACTCGACGGCTATCTACCTACACCAGAAGTGTTAGAAGAGATTATGTGCTTGGTGAAGGATGCTGGTTGGAAGGTTCTAGTCCACTGTGGACACCCTCCCTTCACGCTACCTTGGAGCTATGAACCGTTGGCTGAAAGATTCAACAATATTCCTATAGTGCTTGGGCATATGGGGCACGGGCACATAATATACATAAACGGCAGTTTAGAGGTTGCGGCTAGAAGGAAGAACATCTACCTTGAACCATCTGGTATGCCTATGCACACCAAGATTCTTGAGGCAGTAAGGCTGCTGGGTGCTGAACGCGTCCTCTGGGGCTCTGATGCACCATTTCACCACCATGCTGTAGAGCTAACTAAGCTTATGGTGGCTGGTTTATCTGAAAAAGAGTTAGAGCTTGTGCTGGGAAGGAATGCGCTTAATCTCTTTGGGTTAGAGTGATCTAACCTAGCTCTTTAAGGGTCAGTCGAAGAGCTTCCATGGTTGTTATGATGTTCGCTGCAGTGGCTTGATAACCCATGTGCCCCACCCTAAGAACTCTACCTTTTGTCTCACCGTAGCCTCCACCTATAAGCACACCGAACTTTTCAGCCATATGCTCCACTATCGTCTTGTCAGAGTATCGATTTGGAACCTCCACAGCGGTAACTGTGTTGGATGCGTACTCATCCTTCTTAGGCCATAGAGTCAACTCAATCTCTTTAACGTATCTTCTACAGAGCTCTGCAGCTTCACGATGCCTCCTAAATGATCGCTCAAGCCCCTCCTCAAGCAGCTCAGAAACAGCTTCATTTAACGCGTATACCTCTGCTACAAGAGGTGTGAAGGGGAACCGCTTCTGCTTAACCCAAGCTTCACGGTAATCCAGGATGCTGAGATAAGAGTTTCTTAAAGGTCTCTTCTTAGCCTCCATAGCCCGCCAAGCGTCTTGGCTCACACTCATTAGGGTTAATCCAGCTGTTGAAGAAATGCATTTTTGAGAGGCTGAGATGCATATGTCAACCCCCCATTCGTCTGGCTTAACCTCAACCCCACCCAGAGATGATACTGCATCAACAATCGTTATCAACCCACGCTTCTTAGCTACCCTACAGACTTCTTCGACTGGATTAAGGGTTCCACATGGAGTCTCACAGTGAACTATCGTTAGGGCCTTCAGATCTTTATGCTCATCCAGCACCCTCTTAACCAACTCCACATCCATAACTTCTCGAGGATCTACCGAAGCCTCAACAACCACACCACCATAATTCTCAACATAGACGCTAAACCACTTACCAAATGGCCCTGAATCACAGACCAAAACCTTATCACCGGAGTCAATGATGTTAGCCACAGCAGCCTCTAAGCCCAACACACCCTCACCCTGCATCAATATAACATCCTGCTTCGTCTGAAAGACCTGCTTAACCTTCTCAACAGTATCCTCAAAGAAGCCTATGAAACCAGGATAGTAGTGGTAAATCTGAGGAGAAGCCAGAGCAGCTAACACCCTAGGAGAAACCTCAACAGGACCAGGAGTCATCAGAAGCCTAACATTCCCTCTAGCTGATCTCTGGTTCAAAGTACTACATTATATGCGTGTGGTAGATTAAAAGTTTATGTATAATATGTTAGTTCCTAGATTATCACTCATAAACTATTATTTTTGTAAAGTAGCATAAATTACCACTAGACATCTAATACGATTTTACAACCCTATTTATGTCATCCGTTATATGCACTCTATCTGAGTATTGTTAAATATAATCTTACTGGGGTGATTTAAAAACCTCTGTAGTAGTTAAACATAATGCTGTATGTAATACTTAAATGCGACTTCAAAGTATGTTTAATCGATTAAAAGTGGATGAGGATATTAAAGAGTATTTGAT